>JASFGN010000052.1:0-9881 GCA_050123735.1 Desulfobacterales bacterium
CAGCGACGAGTTTGCCTTTCTAGGCCTTGAGCTCAGAGCCGGTAAACAACGCCAGGATGCCCTGAAAAATTTGGCAGAGCGCACCGATCTCGAGGAAGTCAACAATCTTGTCACCTTGTTAATTCAGGCGGATAAATTCGGCACAAATATCGCCAATACCCTGCGGGTATATTCGGATTCATTTAGAACCGAAAGATTTCAAAGGGCCGAAGAGATGGCGGCCAAGATGCCGGTGAAATTGATATTTCCGTTGATCCTGTTCATTTTTCCGGCGCTTTTTATCGTCATTATCGGACCGGCCATCATCAGCATCTACCGCAATTTTATTATGCGGTTTTAAAAAAAGAGGGATATCGATATGGAAACAAAAGAAAACCAAATAGTTTTGCGCAGCCAACCGATTTTTTTAATTAGTTTTATCCTAACGCTCTTTATTTTTACGGGCTGTGCCTCAAATCAGCAAAGTCGTATCCAGAGAATTGAGCAAAACGCCATAACACCCGTCTCAACCGAATACCCCGATGAGGTATTCGACAAAAAACTACCCGAAATGAGCGGTGACGAATACGAACGGCTCGGGGATACTTTGCTCAGCAGAGGCAAGCTGCATATCGCTTATTTGCAATACGAGAGAGCTCTTGAGGCTGATCCGAGCAACCTGCGGGCCGAGTATAAAAAGGGCCTGGCACTCTTGCTGGGAAAAAAAAGTGATGAAGCCATAAAACTATTCAAAATCGTGCTCGAAAAAGACCCCGGCTTTGCCATGGCTTATCAAGGTCTGGGTCGGGCCTTTTTTCAGCAGGAAGAATATGCTGAAGCAGAGATTCATTTTCAAAAAGCGCTCGAACTCAACCCTGTACTCTGGAAGTCGCACAATTTTTTGGGCAACATCTATGATTTTCAGAAAAGATTCAAAGAAGCCGCCCGGGCATACAGATCCGCTTTGGCGATTAAACCGGGCAATGGCTTATTGTACAACAATTTAGGCGTTTCTTACATGTTGACCGGAGATTTCAAAAAAGCTGCCCGCGCGTTCAATCGCGCTATTGATCTAAAATATAACACAAGCAAAGTGTATAATAACCTGGGAATGGCTTATGCGAATCTTGAAAATTATTCTGAAGCGCTGCAGGCATTTAAACAGGCTGGTGGTAAAGCACGCGCCTATAACAATTTGGGATGTATTTATCTGAAAAAGGGGATGTTTGAAGAAGCGCTTCACTGTTTTACAAAGGCCATAGAGTTAGAACCGGGTTTTTATGCAACGGCCAACGAAAATTTGAAAAAAATCAGAGCCGCAAAAGGTCAATTATAACGGCACAGATTTAAAAAGCATATCGCAAGTAGAAATATTTATTGATTTATTAAACAGGGAGCTTTGAATGAAAAATAGATATCGATTCTGCAAATATACCGTGGTTTTTATATCGGTAACTATTCTCTTGATCAGCTGTAATTCTAAAGACAATTTTGTCTACCGTAATCAACAGCAAGAAGTAGCTGCCGGTGAAATCAGTCATGAAAATGTGAATAAATTTTTGTCTTCTATCAGAAAGATCGATGGAGATGCAGAGGCAAAGTATCGTATGGCCAGGCATTTCCAGAAAAAGAAGCGGCATAAAATCGCCATCCAAGAACTTAAAGATATTATTCTCATCGATCCCTTATTTGTAAAAGCCTACAATGCGATAGGGGTCTCATATGACGAGCTTGGGGATTATAAAAACGCCATCCATTTTTATAAACTTGCTCTGAAAATAGACCCCAATCTGGACTATGTGCACAATAATTTAGGCCTGGCTTACCTTTATTACGGTCGAGAAGATTCCGCCATCGCATCATTCCAAAAAGCCATCGCTTTGGATGCACAGAACAAGCGCTTTCACAACAACCTCGGTTATGCGTACGCAAAAAATGGGCAATATGAGCTGGCCTTAATGCAATTTAGAATTATCGGTGATGAATTTAGCGCCAATTACAAGCTGGGAAAGATTCTCTATCGGGAAGGGAATTATGAGATGGCTTTCCGATATAATGAAAAAGCGCATCATGCAAAGACCTCCGCCAGAATTATGGCTTCGGTATCAAGCTCAGATAAAGGCACTGGTTCAACCGGCACCTTGCCGGTGGAAGAAAACGGTGGGCAATTTGGATCTTCGGATGGAATGTCAGCCGCTGAACCAGTTTCTTTTAAGATAGATGAGACAGCACCGGCGGCAGCGATGCCGGGTTTATCTGCAAACATGGAAGAAGATCAATTGCCGGTTGATGACAGCACGGCAATAAAACCAGTAGTTGTTCGAAAATCTATTAAAAATCATGCCGGATTAGCCGAGATACAAGACCCGGGGGGCGAGCTAGAAGGAAAGCCTGAGTTTCCCCGCCAAAAAATCAATGCTGCACCGACCCGTCACGCGGATTTGCCCGAAGAGCAACCCGCTTCGGCAGCCAAGAACAATAATTTGATGAAACTGGTGGATACTGAGAAAAGACCAAAAAACGATACCGTCATCGAAGTTGAAATTGAAGTTTCAAATGGCAATGGTGTTTATGGAATGGCAAGTCAATTGGGTAGTTATTTAAGAGAAAAAGGCTTTAAGGTAGCACGAGCAAAAAATGCAAATTCGTTTGACCATGAAACAACTAAAATCATTTATTATTCTCGTCATGCTCAGAATGTGTCCAGGCTGCTTCAGGAACTCCCCGGCCACTTTGATAAGAGGCACGTCATTGAACTGGTGGGGCATTCGGGCAAACACATAAAAATAATCATCGGCAAGGACATGATACCGCATGGCAGCGTGATTTCAAGCGCAAAAACCGATAAAAATGCATCATAATTTACAAAAGCCATAGTCATATGTATCAGTTACTAGCTCCACCGGATCTATATATTTCTATGAGCCCCCCTGGTGCCAAATGAATACTTTTTTGGAGATTTTTTTCTGCTCTAAATAAGTGTTTTCCACTATAAACAATAAAATAGTTGTCGCTATGCCCTCCATCTCGATAGGCTTCTTTAGGAATTGTTTCTGCATTACCACTTATTGTTTCGATTTGGGGGTTTACATACGCTTTTTGTTCTTCAGGGATAGACGCATCGATTGCTTCCCTACCTGAAATTACCCATTCCTTGACTTCACCGGTAACAGAGCTGCTTGTGTATTTTTTAATTGTATTTTTGTATCGCAATTGAGAACTTCTCCAGTTTAGCGGACTATAACGCCATTGCCTTTTATCCCATCTGTTATTCCAGCTTTTTGGAGATAGAGGTTTTTTTAAGTATGCGCTATTCCGCCAATACATTGGACTTTTTTGCCATTTGTGCTTGTCCCATCGCAATTTGGATTCGGACTGCCTGGCGCTTAGTGGAGAATTTCTCCATTTATCAGAGGTCTTGCTGACGTAAGATTTCTTTCTCCATTCGTTTGAATTCTTTGTAATGAGCGGACTGTTTCTCCAATTGTCTTTCCAATCCTGAGCATATGCTGATGTGCAAAAAAAAGTCAAAGAACTCAAAGCAATTATGGCGGATTTACCTATCATTTTTCATCCTTTCTTCATTACCCGCTTCCAGATTTTGGGTGGAATTTATGCCATCACAATTTAAATCTCATATCTGGGTGTTATCGGTCTCCTGCAGGCGGGCGGTTTTTCTTTTTTTTCATCTAGAAATTGTCTAATTCTTTCATTATTTTGATCGACAACCGAATTTCGCAACGTCATTTTAATGTCATAGGCCCAATAATTGAGTTGAGAGAGCAGAACAATTAATATTCCTGCTATTAATCCAAGTAATGTAATCTGCAGGAATGTGTATGCCTTTTCCATTTTACCCTCCTTTCAAATTGTTGTCGGTCCTTCTTCCCTCTGCCTTACCTGACCAAATGCAAGCAGATAAAATCTTTGTTGCCAAAATAAAACAGCCGAATTGCCCAAAAATGTGATCTGACGAAGTCACTTTCGGCAACCCGGCTGTCTCATTTTGACTTAAATGGCTAAGCAACTGAGCAGTCAGATTATTTTTTACATTATACCTGTTGTCCTAATCAACGCTTTGCCCAGTCAAAAACGTATCAAATTTCCAGACCCGTGGTTTTCCGTCGCTACCTTTCAATAGCTTTGGCTTTATCATCTTATAGTTATATCTGGCTTAATAAATCTTCATGGGTTTGTCAATATTAATATTGAATTCAGCATGTTGTGTGTAATTCATTTCCGTTCGATAGCGATTATTTTTCCACTTTACGATGGGAAATTTAGTTCATATCAACATGCTCGATTGGTTTGAGGATTTAAAAAATTGAGGGTTTGCCGCAGAATCTTTATCCTGTGACCAAAAGGTTGCGGGGTAGCGAGCCTTGCCAGATATGAAAGGCTTCGGTCTTCCAGACCATGTCCGCGACCGAAGGGGCGCCGGAATTGCGCAAAAACATGGCATGCTGGGTTTTGTGACAGAGGGCGGCAGCGACCTTTATGTGGTGCCAGGGGCTGATATCGGTGACGATATCGGCCTTATCATCCGGGTTTAAAACGCGCTCGCGTTCAGAAGGCGCATGCCAGGCCGACCAGCTCATCAAGGCCGTACCCGCGTGGCCGTTGCCCAGTGCCAACCGCGTGGCCTGGTGGGTGTAGATGTGCTGGGGATGGCCGTATTCACCGTTTGAGCCATGGGTGATAATCAGATCGGGGCTGATGGTGCGTATATATTTGTCGATGGCCTCGGCAAAATCCGCCAGGGGGACGTCGATGCGACGCGCAATGCCGTTGATTTCCATGTGGGGATCAACGTAGGGCAGAAAAAAAATATCGCGAGCACCCAGAATACGGGCTGCTTCACGCACCTCCTGCTCCCGAAAGGCGGCCAGGTTCTCGCGGGTCGTCAAGGGCGGTTCACCGACTTCGCCGCCCTCTCCGCGCGTGGTTTCCAGGATGTAAATCGCGTGGCCCTGCCGGGCATACCGTGCCAGGGTTCCGCCGCCAAAAAGGGTCTCATCATCCGGGTGTGCTGAAATGACTAAAATATCGGCCATCTGATTGATCACCGCCTGTAAAAATGAATGTGATTGAAGTCTTCTTAATGTAATCCATCTGGCGTGCAAATCAACCGCGGAACGGTCACAATGGTTGTAAGACAGAGCGCAGAGAACAGAGGACCCGTCTTCGCTATGGTTTCTCGCGCCACAACTGCTCAAGCGAAGGCGGGCGAGCCTGCGTCTTATTAAAACTTCGTCGGATAAACTACGCCGGGCAAGCAGAAGACAGAGGACCGGCTGGTGGATGGATGGGTCAG
Source organism: Desulfobacterales bacterium (assembly GCA_050123735.1). Taxonomy (GTDB): domain Bacteria; phylum Desulfobacterota; class Desulfobacteria; order Desulfobacterales; family JAHEIW01; genus JAHEIW01. The sequence continues at coordinate 5,294 of JASFGN010000052.1, forward strand.
CGGATGACCACTGTGTTTTGAATGCCTTTGGCCTGTAATTCCGCCTGCAGGTTTTGAGCACCTTCTTTGTTGATGAATGCGCCGACCAACAATTTCAACTGACCCGTCGGTGTTTTGAGAAAATACGGCGAATACCCCAATTCTCTGATCTGTTGCAGGTCGGCCTGCATTTCATCCGGGGATGCATAGGTGCCGATTAGATTTGTATACGGTGTTCGCTTGACGATGGCGTTTGAGAGCTGGTGTTCCGTTTTGGCCTGCATGGCCTCCCGGCGGGTCTGATAGTGTCCTGTTAAAACGCGCAACCATTCATCGCCGCTTTCAAATTTGACCTTGACGACATAGGGTGTCAGGCCGGCCTTTGTATAGTCCGATACGACTTTACGGGCGCTCTGAGGCAATCGGCAGCTGGACAACATGATCGAATAGGGATGCGGGGGTTCCGGCCGTAACGCCGCGACCTTTTCGGCCGTCGGCTGCTGCGGCTTTACAGGCTTTTCGGCTGGCGGCTGCTGCGGCTCCGGCGGCTTTTCGGCCATTGCGGGCTGCTGCTGGGCTATTTTAGCCGAAGATGAAACCTCGGGCGTTACCGGGGCCGTCTTTTTCTCTGCAACAGCCGGGATTTCGATTTCCACCTGCGGTTGAATCGGCTCGGGTGCCTGCTCGGGCTTAATTTTTTTCAGTACGACCAGCGGCCGGGTCAAATCACCTGTCTGTTGCGGATTTTCCGGTTCGGGAAGGATTTTTTTAGTGACGACTATCGGCCGTCTGCGGTTCTCGGCTGCGGCAGTTAACCTTTGCTCGGAGCCGGCGTTAGATTGGGTAAGGTAGCGAAGCGGGCTGTAGTGCCAGACGATGTAAACAGCGACAAGAACCAGGATGACGGCAATCGATAAAAATACGCTTTTTCTTTTCATTTGATCACTTCGTATTTTAAATGTTTGTCATATGCGGTGCCGGTAATATCCTTCTTGATGCTTGATGTTATATCCTATTGGAGCCCCTGCGGTCAAATTGTATTTGCATCTCGTGTTGCGCGTTGCGGGTTACGGGTTCCGTGATACATGTTACGGATGTTCGGTGGTTTGAGCTCTCGAGGACGAGTACGAAGACTAAATCTTATACGCTTTATCGTACTCGTCCTGCTACTCGTCCCTGTCCTCGGTCTTTTTCCAACTAAGCTGAATTACACGAATGGCGGACCAGCGTTGCGGCACGAGTTAGCTGCCAGCTGCCAGAAGCCAGTCGCAAGAAACCCAAAATCCAACAGGGCCAATCATTTGTCTTATGCCGGCCGCTGTTTGCGGTAGCTGTGCGCCAGGGAGCACAGCACCGGCACCAGAATTAACGTCAGCAGGGTGGCAAATCCCAGGCCGAAGATCACCGCCACGGCCATGGGGCCCCACCACTGGGAGGATTCACCGCCGATATCGAATGCCATTTTGCGAAAATCAAAGCTGACGCCGGTGGCCATGGGCAGCAGCCCCAGGATGGTCGTGATGGCGGTGAGCATTACCGGGCGAAAGCGCACGGCGCCGGCCCGCAGCAGTGCATCGGTTGAAGACAGGCCTTTGGCCATCAACTGATTGATGTAGTCAATCAATACGATGGCGTTGTTGACCACCACGCCCGCCAGGCTGATGACGCCAATGCCGGTCATAATGATCCCAAAAGCGGTGCCGGTGATCAGCAGGCCAATAAATACGCCGATCAGCGAAAACACCACCGAGGCCAGAATAATCAGCGGAGTGACCAGAGAGTTAAACTGGGTTAACAGGATCAGCAAAATAAGGGCGATGCAGGCGAAAAATGCTTTGCTCAAAAAGGCCTGAGCTTTGGCCTGCTCCTCCTGTTCACCGGTAAACTGGTAGCGGTAGCCTCTGGGCAAGTCAATCTGCTGAGAGAGGCGTGCATCGATATCTTTGATCACGTCATTGGCCAGGCGCCCCGATACATCACCGGATATGGTGACCACTCTTTTCTGATCCAGTCGCATGATCGCACCAATACCGCTGCCCAGCTTTACCTCGGCCAGACTGGTTAAAGGAATCGGCTCGCCCTGCGGGCCGGAAACCGTGATGCGCTCCAGGCTCTTGATGGACTGGCGATCGCGTTCGGGCAGACGCGCGAGAATGTCATATTCATCCTTGCCCTCGCGATAAACGCCGGCTTTAACCCCGTTGATGGCTGATTTTACCGTATAGGCAATGGTGTAAGTGTCGAGCCCCATCAAGGCTGCTTTTTCCTTGTCCACCCGCACGCGGATTTCCGGTTTGCCTTTGACAAAATTATCCTTTAAATCCACCAGTCCGGGAATGTCCTTGATAACCTTGCGGGCGCGGGCGGCCAGGTCACCGAGCATCAAAATATCATCGCCGAAAATTTCAATGTTGATCGGCGGTCCGGTGGGCGGGCCTTCTTCTTCCTTTTCCACCTGTACTTCTGCTCCATGAATGGCACTTAAAATCCGTTGCCGGACTTCTTTGACAATTTCCGATGACGGCCGGGATCGGTCGTGGAAATCTTTAAAGTCCAGCACCACCCGGCTGATGTGGGTGCCGGTCCCGCCCTGGGAAAAAGGGTCTCCACCGATGGACCCGATATTGGATATGACATAACGGATGTCTTCGTATTCGGATACAATTTCCTCGATCCGGGCCACCAGGCGATCGGAGGTATCCAGATTGGTGCCTTCCGGCATTTTAATATTAACGTAGGCGCGGCGCGGCTCGGTTTCCGGGAAAAACTCCGTGCCCTTGCCGAATAAGACAAAGGCCAGCGTGGCGCCGATCAGAAGGACAACGGCCGAAAGGATAACCACCCAGCGATATCGCAGCGACCATTTGAGCGCCATCAAATAGATCTGCTTGACCAGTGGCTCGCGGGTCCCGGGGTTTTTGGCGGGTTTTCGGACGTTGATCCGCTGATAACGGGCCGACAGCACCGGATTGATCACCAGGGCGACAAACAGCGAGGCACTCAGCGCCATAATCAGGGTCATGGGCAAGTACCCCATGAACTCACCCATAATCCCCGGCCAGAACAGCATGGGCGAAAAGGCCGCCAGGGTGGTCAGGGTGGACGTGATCACCGGCCAGGCGACCTGGTCGGTTCCCACGGCAGCCGCTTCCGGGCGGGATTTGCCCTGCTGCATATGGCGGTATATATTTTCAACGATGACGATGCCGTTGTCCACCAGCATGCCCAGCGCCAGGATCAGGGAAAACAACACCACCATATTCAAAGTGACATCGAATCCGGTCAGCAGCGTAAAGGTGATGAACATAGAATAGGGGATAGCCAGGGCCACAAAGACAGCGGACTGCCCGCCAATAAAAAAGAAAATGACCGCCAGCACCAGAATCAGTCCGGAAATGATGTTGTTTTCCAGATCGGCCACCAGCAAACTCACGTCGTTGGACTGATCGGCGGTCAGATCAATTTGAAGCGTCTGCGGCATTTCGGGCCGCATATCTGCGACGACCCGCTTGACTTCTTTGGTGACGCGCACGATATTTTCACCGCTGCGCTTCAGAACCCCGATGGTGACACTGTTTTTTCCATTGATGCGCGAGCGGGTCAGCGGGTCTTTGTAGGCATCTTTGATGGTGGCAACATCCCGCAGATAAACCGGTTTGCCGTCCCGCACGAAGGCCACGATCGAAAATATTTCCGAGGGATGCTCAAAGTCCTCCGGCACGCGCACCAGGTATTTGCCCTCGCCGATGTCCATGCTGCCGCCGGGCATGTTCACGTTGCTGTTGTTGACCGAACCGACAATGCTGGAAAAAGGAACGTTGTAGGCCCGCACGCGATCGAGGTCGAATTCCACATGAATTTCGCGCTCCAGCCCGCCTGTCAGGCGTGCTTCCAGAACCCCGGCGATGGACTCCAGCCGGTCCTGCATATCCTCGGCCAGGTTCTGCAGGCGCCTCAGGCTGAATGGACCCGATAACACCACCCGTATGACCGGCATGTCTGAAAAATTGACTTCCTTAATGACCGGATCATCCTGCAGATCGGCCGGTAAATCGCCCTCGGCCTGATCAACCTTATCGCGCACCTTCTGTAAGGCATCGTCCAGGTTGACTTTGGGCAAAAATTTGATGGCCACCGTGGAAAGGCCCTCTGCAGAGGTGGAGCGGATTTCTTCGACATCATCAATGCCCTTGAGTTTGCGCTCGATGGGGATCGTGATCAATTCCTCCATGTCGGCCGGTGCTACGCCCTCATAGGTGGTGGTTACAAATACATATGGGATGGTGATGTCCGGGAATGATTCACGCGGCAAGCTGACGTAGCAATACAGGCCGGCAATCACAATGATCACCAGCAGTGCCAGCACCGTTATCTGCCGCTTGAGAGCATACTGATTGAGAATCATTGCACGCGTACCTTCATGCCGTCTTCGACTTCAGTTTGTCCTCTGACAATCAGGTGATCGCCGGGATCCAAACCGCTGGTGATCTGCACGCGATCGCCTTCAATCACCCCGATGCCTACGGTGCGCGATTGCGCCACGCCGTCTTTTTCGATAAAGACCAGCCGCTCGCCTCCTTTATCCACCAGTGCAAAAAGCGGCGCCAGC
>JASFGN010000053.1:0-9812 GCA_050123735.1 Desulfobacterales bacterium
TACCACTCTGCAGTACTATATCTGGAAGCCTCTAATATTATTATTAAAAAACCATATTATTTTTATAAAAAAACCATTGACTTTGATGGATTTCTTGACTATGGTAACTCCTTTCTTGACTAATTAAGTCGAGAAACTTCCCAACTAAAAAGGTCAAGAAATATCCAGTCCGAATCACCAGGGACACTCACCATGGCCATTACGCCGAAGAAAAATCAGTACGCGTTGCGGGCGATTTTTGAACTTGCCAAGCATCTGGGCCAAGGTCCCAAAAAGATATCTGAAATTGCCGAAGCCCAGGCGATCCCGATGCGCTTTTTGGAAGTGATCCTCGGACAGCTTAAAAGCAGCGGATGGGTTGACTCCAAACGCGGTTTTTACGGAGGCTATTTTTTAAAATGCTCCCCCAAAGAGATTTCCGTTGGTGATATTCTGCGATTCATGCAAGGAACCAGCAAACCGACCGAGTGTGTCGCCTGCGTATCCAAGGGCGATTGCCCTTTTGACGGCCATTGCGCCTTTGCGCCGATGTGGAATAAAGTCGACGCTGCCATGTTCAAAATTTATGATGAAACATCCATCCACGACTTACTTAAAATGGAAGCGAAAAGTATCGATAGCAAAAAACTCTAAAGCGATATCAGAAAATTCAACCTCAATTACATTAAGGTAAGGATCTCTGAGATGAAAATCGGTAGACTACGGCTAAACCTGACCAGCATCCCATTGATCGTATTGGCTGTTTCAATTTGTCTGACGTGTTCCGGGAATTACGGGGCCAAAAACCCATCCGAATCCGAGATGCAACAGCGGGCCGACATTATCCGCATCGATTCCATGCAACAGTTCGGCAAACTGGAGCGGCCGGCGGTCACATTTTTACACCAGAAGCACTCCGAGGCGGTCACAAAGAAAAACAAAGACTGTAAAACCTGCCATTTAATTGAAAAAGACCGCATGGTATTCAAATACATGCGGCTCGAGGATACCTCCCACCAGGCAGTGATGGATGCCTATCATACCAATTGCATTGCCTGCCACCAGCAAACAAAGGATGCCAATGAAAAAAGCGGGCCGCTTACATGCGGTGAGTGCCATCAGGAACGGATCGACCTTGTGTCTAACTGGCAGGCGATCGGTATGGACAGAGCTTTGCACTACCGGCATTCCAAAGCGCAGGACAACAAGTGTGAACGCTGCCATCACCAATTTGATGAAGTCACCAAAAAGCTGTTTTACGCCAAAGGCAAGGAGGGCACCTGCCGCTATTGCCATAAAGATGTCACCGAAGAAAACCGGATTTCAATGCGGCAAGCCTCCCATCTGGACTGCATCAATTGCCATCGCCAAACCCTGGCCAAGTTCGACGATGCCGGCCCGATCACCTGTGGTGGCTGTCATGATCCCGCCCAGCAAAAGCTGATTGAAAGAATCAAAGACATCCCGCGCATGCAGCGCAACCAGCCGGACACGGTTTTTGTGCGCACCAGCAAGTCCGGCATCATGGATCCCCAGCAGGCTACACGTTTGAAGATGGTGCCGTTCAGCCACAAATCCCACGAAGCATACAACGATACCTGCCGGGTCTGCCATCACGCCAATTTAAACGCCTGCGTTCAGTGCCATACGCTGAAAGGCACCAAAGAGGGCGACTTTGTCACGCTCCAGGAATCCATGCACCGCCTTGATGTCGATATGAGCTGTTCAGGTTGTCACGAAAAAAACCAGCGTTCTCCCGAATGCGCCGGCTGTCATGTCAGCATTTCAAGGACCCGTCAGCAGGATCCCTCAGCCTGTCAGGCCTGTCATATGGCAGATGTTGACCGGGTGGCCGAAAGCCTCCAGCATACCGAAGAAAAGGACCTGGCTGCCATGTATCTGAATGCCCGCGAACCCTTGAGTGCGATGTACCCGGTCTCGGATATACCTGAAACGGTGGAAATCAACGCATTGAAGGACCAATACGCGCCCGTGAAGCTGCCGCATCGTAAAATCATCCAGACGCTGTCCAAAAACATCCAAGACAGCAAGCTGGTGGCCTATTTTCATGCCGACAAAAATACGCTCTGCCAGGCATGTCACCATCACAGCCCGGCGGCTGCAAAACCGCCCAGCTGCGCCAGCTGCCACGGCCAGCCCTTTGACCAGCGGGATCCAACCAAGCCGGGGTTGATGGCAGCATACCATCGTCAGTGTATGGAGTGTCATGACGCGATGAACCTTGAAAAACCGGTGGCAACGAATTGTGTGGCTTGTCACCCAAAAAAAAGCTAGAAGCTTAAAAATGCTATAAGGAAAGTGCGCTAAAGTTCAAAGTGATTCAAAGTGACTAAAGTTAAGGAATTCTATCATTTGTTTATAATGAACGTGGGAGTGAAGCGACACCGAAACTTTAGGCACTTCCAACTTTAGTTCACTTTAGGCATCCCTTTTTTTGTGCCATCATGCGTGATTAAGCTTTTTCAAGTTAGCTATTGATGAATTAAAAGCAGAAAAAAATGAGGAAACTATGTCGATCACACGTAGAAAGTTTTTAGGCTGGTTGGGTGCTGCAACCGCCGGCACAACCCTGCCAAAAACCGCCAAGGCGGCCTCAAACAAGCATTTTAGCGGATATCCGAACAGCATGGGTGTATTATTTGACAATACGCGCTGCATTGGATGCCGCAAATGCGAAGAAGACTGCAACAAGGTCAACGATCTGCCTGCTCCGGAGCGGCCGTTCGATGATCTCTCTGTTATGGAGATCAAACGGCGCACCGATCCCCAATCTTACACGATTGTCAATCGCTTTGATTCCGTCAGCAATCCCAATGTCAAAGGGCCGCTGTACCGCAAGGTTCAGTGCAATCATTGCCTTGAGCCGGCCTGCGCGTCGGCGTGCTTCGTGCACGCCTTTACCAAGACCCGCAAGGGAGCCGTGATTTACGATGCGTCGGTTTGCGTGGGCTGCCGGTATTGCATGATTGCCTGCCCCTTTGAAATTCCGACTTACGAATACGACAGCGCCTTTGAGCCCCGGGTGATGAAATGCACCATGTGCTCTCCGCGAATCGAAAAGGGCTTGCTGCCCGGCTGTGTGGAAGCCTGTCCCACCGAGGCGCTGACTTACGGCAAGCGGTCCGACCTGTTGAAAGTTGCCCGGGCAAGAATTGCCAAATTTCCGGATCGCTATGTGAATCATATCTATGGTGAATATGAAATGGGCGGCACCAGCTGGCTGTATCTGTCGGCTGTGCCGTACAGAGAAGTCGATATGCGTGAGGACCTGGGAGTCACCCCGGCTCCGAAACTGACCGCCGGCGCGCTCAGCGCTGTGCCGATCGTCGTCGGGCTGTGGCCGGTGCTGCTGACCGGTATCTATGCCATATCAAAGCGCAAAGAAAAAATCGCCTCGGAGGAAATGAACCGGGCCGTTGCAACAGCAGTTGAGCAAGCCAACGCCGAGGCCAAAGCCAAACAGAAGGCAGAAATAGAAGCGCTCAATAAAATGAAGCAAAAAGAGATCGATAATGCGGTCAAAAAGGCACTCGAAGAGGCTGCCAAGCCCAAGGAGAAAGATCCAGGCGATGCGCAGCCTGAAAAAGCGCAAAAGAAGCCAAGTGAGGAGGGTTCCTGATGTCTGATGATGCCGCAACAACCGGCAAACCTCTGTTTACGCCGTTTAATGTGATTGCCGGAATTATTGTCGTCCTGGGACTAATTGTAACTGTGATACGGTTTACCTCCGGTCTGGATGCGGTCACCAATTTGTCCGACTACAATCCCTGGGGGATATGGATCGGTTTTGACCTGCTGGTGGGTGTGGCCCTGGCCGCCGGCGGCTATGTCACCTCGGCGGCGGTTTACCTTTTCGGCATGAAAAAATACCATTCGGCCGTGCGCCCGGCCATTCTGACCGGTTTCCTGGGATATGCCCTGGTCGTGATTGCACTCCACTACGATGTGGGCCGGCCCTGGCGGCTGCCGTATCCGTTTATCATGCAGCAGGGGACCACCTCGCTGTTGTTTGAAGTGGCAGCCTGTGTGGCGCTTTACCTCACGGTATTGTTTATCGAATTCTCACCGGCAGCCATGGAATGGCTGGGTCTGAAACGCGCCCGCAAAATAGTGGTCCGGCTGACGCTTCTGTTGACCATTTTCGGCGTGGTGCTGTCGACCCTGCACCAATCATCGCTGGGCGCCTTGTTTTTGATTGCACCGGCTAAACTTCATCCGCTCTGGTATTCGCCCTATTTACCGGTGTTTTTCTTTATATCCAGTATCATTGCCGGATTGTCGATGGTGATTTTCGAAAGCACGCTTTCGCACCGCTATTTTGCCCAGAAGATGGATGAAGCCCATTTAAAGGAAAAAGACACCGTCACGCTCGGCTTCGGCAAAGCCGCTTCCATGGTGCTGGCCGGATATTTTATTATCAAAGTCATCGGCATCTCGGAAGGCAATACCTGGCATTTGCTTTCAACCAATTACGGCCTCTGGTTTCTGGTCGAACTGCTGGGATTTGTGGCGCTGCCCTGCTTTCTGTATGCGGTCGGCGTGCGTGACAAAAACATAAAGCTGATTAAATGGACGGCGGCCTGGACCGTTCTGGGTCTGGTGGTTAACCGCTTAAACATTTCTCTGATAGCATTTAACTGGCATTTGCCGGCCAGCGAACGCTATTTTCCGCACTGGATGGAAATCGTTATAACGGTTTTTTTGGTGACCTTAGGCGTTTTGGCTTTCCGGTTTATCGTTACCCGGATGCCGATACTGTATTCACACCCGGACTATGAAGACCACTAAGTCTAACATTAGCGTTTCCGTTTAACGTTTGTGACAGGATATGAATGCAACCCATATTGAAAGGATCGTAATCATATAAATTCGAAACTCGAATTTCAAATGACAGAAATTTCAAACCGTCTTTAAATTTGAATTTTAAATTTTGATATTGTTTCGCATTTCGTATTTAGGGCTTCGGATTTTGTCTTAATAATTTTGATATGGTAATTTATAAGCTGAAAGCCATTACATTTTCGGAACACCTTTTTGAGGGAAATGATGGAAGAGAGTATACACACATTGCAGGAATACATGTTTCATACCGAAAGCATCACCTATATCTTAATCGTTGCCGCGCTGCTGGGATTCACCTTTTTTTATTTGTTTCTCAGCCAGCGGGATGATGATGAAGAATGAAATCTATCTCAAAAACGCGTCTCAGTGCCCAGAGCTGCGTTAACCCGCGAATTGAAATACTCGCGTACTAATGTGTACGCTCCGTTTTCAATTCACGGGATGCCTTGCCATGAACACTTATTCGCGTTTTTGAGATCGGTTTATCAAAAGTTTGGTAGTGTTAAAATATTTTTAAAATTAGGTGGGTATTCGATGGATAAAGGAGCCAGGCATGTATGAGTTTTTAACCGGCCCGATGGTATGGATATCATTCGGCGTATTTTTTATTGGTCTGATTGTTCGCGGCGTTCGCTACATCAGAGGTCTCGATTGGAAGCTTGACCGCGTCACATACGGCGAGAATGTGTCCTATGGTGTCAAAGGCGCCATACGATCTATTTTATTCTGGATTTTCCCATACGGGACCCGCAGCTGGCGCAAGAATCCCTGGTTTACCTTATGGGTTTTTCTGATGCATTTAGGCCTGCTGATTACGCCGATCTTTTTGCTGGGGCATAATATTTTGTTAAAGGAACGGTTGGGCTTCAGCCTGTGGACGCTGCCGGAGGCCGTGGCCGATACGATGACCGTTATTGTGATCCTGTCGGTTGTTTTTTTGATCCTGCGCCGCATCGCCCTGCCCGAGGTTCGCATTATCACCAACTGGTATGATTATTTGCTGCTGCTGATTGCCGTTTCACCTTTTTTGACCGGCTTTTTAGCCTATCACCTGGCGCCGAATTATTATTTTTGGTTGATGGCCCATATTATTTGCGGCCATATTTTAATCATTGCCATACCGTTGACCAAACTATCGCATTTCCTGCTATTTTTCATGACCCGGGCCCAGCTGGGCATGGATTACGGCATCAAACGCGGCGGCATGAAAAGCAAGGGTATGGCCTGGTAAAATTTCACTTTGTGAAATTTTAATTTGAAAGATATCTATGGTAACTTCATTAAGGGGTTGAATTCATCAAGACCATCCAATAATACTATAATCATCTACAGGGATTGAGAATCATGCCGGAAGGAACACTTTGTAACAAACAGCCCGTCAATACCAAAGAACAGCTGCAGGCCCTGCTGGCCGATAAAAGCGGTAAGGAATACTACAAGCAGATGAATGACCTGGATGTGGACAGTAAAGCGCTATGGGCGACGATCCAAAAGAGCTTGAAATCCCGAACCAGAACATGGCTGGAAATTTGCTCGCACTGCGGTCTATGTGCCGAAAGCTGCTTTTACTATCTGGCCAACAATCGGGACCCCAGACAGGTGCCCTCCTACAAAATTCAAGAAACGTTAGGTAAATTGGTTGCGCGCAAAGGGGATGTCGACAATGCCTTTATGCAAAAATGCATGGACTGGGCCTATTCCAAGTGTACCTGCTGCACCCGCTGCGGGGTGTATTGCCCTTTCGGGATTGACACCGGCATTATGTTCAGCTACCTGCGCGGACTGCTCTACGGGCAGGGATTTGTGCCCTGGGAAATGAAGATTGGTTCCGGGATGCACCGCATCTTTCGGGCTCAGATGGATGTGACCAGCGAAGACTGGGTTGATACCTGCGATTGGATGGCGGAAGAATACGAGGACGACTGGCCGGGGCTGAAAATTCCCGTGGATAAAGAAAACGCAGATATCATCTATACCGTCAATGCACGGGAGCCCAAACATTATCCGGAAGACATCGCCGAAGCGGCTATTCTGTTTCATGTGGCCGGTGAAAACTGGACCGTGCCCAGCGAAGGCTGGGAGGAAACCAGTTTGGCCATGTTCGCCGGCGATTGGGAGGCGGCCAAAATGCAGGTCGAATCGGTTTATGATGCCATGGAACGCTTGAAGCCCAAGCGCATGGTGGTTACCGAATGCGGGCACGCCTATCGCGCCACGGTGATCGAAGGGCCATACTGGGCCGGGCTTAAATCCGGCAAGACACCGGTTGAAAGCCTGCATTACGTTGAGTGGGTGGCCGAGGCCCTGCGGACCGGAAAACTGAAAATCGATCCGTCCAAAAAAATCAAGGAACCGGTGACCTATCAGGATTCATGCAATTATATCCGCAACGGTGGTCTGGCCGATGTCGCCCGCGAAATCATGAGCTATATTGCGGAAGATTTCCGCGAAATGACGCCCAACCGGGAGCATAATTTTTGCTGCGGCGGCGGTGGTGGTTTAAACGGTATCGGCCGCTATCGTCAGCAGCGCAATATCGGCATGAAGGTCAAACGGGACCAGATTCTTGCAACCGGTGCCAAACTGGTGATTGCCCCCTGCCACAACTGCTGGGATGCGATCCGGGATATGGAGGAAATCTATAAAATCGGCATCCGCTGGACCTTTTTAAAGCCCCTTTTGATCAATATGCTGGAGGTGCCCGAGCATCTTAAGCCGAAAGAAGAATAGCCTCTCGGTGTTTCGTGTTTAGGTTCTGGTGTTTGGTGAGGTGTTGTATTTTAATGACATTCAGAAACCAGAACACCAAATACCAAATACAAAACACAATAGACATGCCAAACCGGATTGTTTTCATCTCCATTCCAACAAACGCATCAGACACAAAATGAAACGCCTTGACACATCCTGTACCGGTTGGTAATTAGATCCTTTTAATCAAATGAAATCTCAAAAAATAAATTCAATCCGCCAGGGCGGACCTCTGGTCGGCACCCGCTCTTTTGAGACCGTTTCGCGTTGACCCGAAGTCCCGACAGGTTAACAGGAGCACGCAGGCATGACTGATTTTGCCTTTCAGGAAATGTTTCCCCTGGAAGCTGATTCCACCGAATACCGCCTTTTAACCAAGGAGCACGTATCGTTAGAGGCGGCAGATGGGAAGCGGCTGTTGCAGGTGGCACCGGAAGGCTTAACGGTCCTGGCCGAACAGGCCTTTCACGACGTGTCGCATTATCTGCGTGCATCTCACTTGCAGCAGCTGGCCGCCATATTCGATGATTCCCGGGCTTCGGCCAATGATAAGCGCGTGTCGCTGGAACTGTTAAAAAACGCGGTGATTGCCGCCGAAGGTGAGTTCCCCCTGTGTCAGGATACCGGCACGGCCATAGTTATCGGTAAAAAAGGCCAGGAGGTCTGGACCGGTTACGCGGATGAAGAAGCGCTTTCTAAAGGTATCTTTAATGCCTATACCCGGGGTAATCTGCGCTACTCACAGAATGCGCCCCTGAGCCTTTACGAAGAGCAAAACACCGGCACCAATTTACCGGCCCAGATAGAGCTTTACGCGGTTCCGGGTGATGAATATCATTTTTTGTTTTTGGCCAAAGGCGGTGGATCGGCCAATAAGACCTATCTTTTTCAAGAGACCAAAGCCGTTTTGAGCCCTGATACATTGTTGGATTTCATGACCGAAAGGATGAAATCCCTGGGCACGGCAGCCTGCCCGCCTTACCATTTGGCGTTTGTTATCGGTGGAACCTCTGCCGAATTCAATCTCAAGACGGTTAAGCTGGCCACCGCCCGATATCTGGACGGCCTTCCGATCCAAGGCAGCGCATCAGGGCACGCATTTCGGGATCTGGAACTGGAAGCCCGCCTGCTGGAGATATCCCGGCAGCTGGGTATCGGCGCTCAGTTTGGCGGCAGATATTTTTGCCTGGACACCCGGGTGATCCGGCTGCCACGACATGGCGCATCCTGTCCTATCGGGCTGGGTGTCAGCTGCAGCGCGGATCGCAATCTAAAAGCCAAAATCACGGCCCAGGGCATTTTTGTAGAACAGTTGGAAACGAACCCGGCCCGGTACCTGCCCCGGATCGATGTTAGCGATGCCGATGCGGTGCGGGTTGATTTAGACCAACCCATGGATCAGATCCGGGCGCAGCTGAGCCAATATCCGGTGGCCACGCCGTTGCTGCTGAACGGCAAAATTGTGGTCGCCCGCGATATTGCCCATGCCAAATTAAAAGAGCGCCTGGATCGCGGCGAAGCCCTGCCGGACTATGTTAAGAATCACATTATCTATTATGCCGGGCCCGCCAAAACACCACCCGGCTATGCGTCCGGGTCCTTCGGGCCGACAACAGCCGGTCGCATGGATCCGTATGTACCGATTTTTCAGGCCTGGGGCGCATCAATGATCATGCTGGCCAAAGGCAACCGCTCAAAGATGGTGACCGAGTCCTGCCGGAAATATGGCGGCTTCTATCTGGGATCCATCGGGGGGCCGGCAGCAAGGCTGGGCAAAGAATGTATCACCAGCGTAGAAACGGTTGAATATGAAGAGCTTGGCATGGAAGCTATTTTTATGATAACCGTAAAGGACTTTCCCGCCTTTATCATCGTTGATGACAAGGGCAACGACTTTTTCGAGCAGCTACTAAATTAGTCTAACAAGGCACAAAACCCGAAGCGCTAAATCCGAAATAAGAAACAAATTCTAAATACAAATGATTCAATGTTAGAAACATATTTTGAGAATTTGGGACATTTGAATTTGTCTCGGATTTCGATATTCGATATTCGAATTTTGATTAATACGATAAAACAATAATTTGATCGTTTACCGAATTTTCAAAACCAAGAAATAGTAAAGAGGAGATACCCGATGGCAACCAATAACATGAAAACCATGGATGGAAACACCGCAGCCGCTCATGTGGCCTATGCCATGAGCGATGTGGCCACCC
>JASFGN010000054.1:0-9751 GCA_050123735.1 Desulfobacterales bacterium
ATCGGCACGAGACAAATCTGCAGTTGTGCAGATGGAATCGTGTCTGAGAAAAAGGAGGTTAGTATGCTGTCAGAAGCTCGGATAGATAACAGTCTCAGCAAACAGTCTGCGGTCGATCATGCATCGCATCATCTGATTGGATCCGGTTACCCGAATGCAGAAGCGTGTGCTAAGGACGCAATAAAGGGATCTTTAAGCGGTTCGAGCCATTCAGACGCTTTTCAACGCTATTTGGCCGGCATCAGCAAATATCCGCTGTTGACAAGAGACCAGGAACGAGCGCTTGTGAAGCGCATCAAAGGGTTAAACGACAAGCAAGCCGCCCAGGAGCTGGTGACTGCCAACTTGCGCCTGGTTGTCAAAATTGCCATGGATTACAGCAGTATATGGATGCAAAACTTGCTCGATTTGATTCAGGAAGGCAACCTCGGGCTTATCAAGGCGGTCGATAAATACGATCCGGAAAAAAATGTCAAATTTTCCTACTATGCGTCCTTCTGGATTAAAGCCTATATCATCAAACACCTGATGGACAACTGGCGTCTGGTAAAAATCGGGACGACGCAGGCGCAGCGCAAGCTGTTTTTCAATCTTAAAAGTGAAAAAAGAAAGCTTAAAGAGGATGGATTCGAACCCAGTGCGGAGCTGTTGTCACAGAGACTGGGTGTGCCCAAAAAGGATGTTGTTGAAATGGACCAGCGCATAAGCGGCTGGGACGTTTCTTTGGACGCGCCCCTGACGGAAGATTCGGATACCGCACGGGTTGACCTGCTGAGAATGCCTTTCGAGTCGCTGGACGAGAAAGTGACGCAAAAGCAGCTTAACTCTATCTTGCGACAGCATATCGAAAGGGTCCGTAAGGATATGGATTCGCGCGAGCGGCACATTTTTAATCAGCGGATTATCGCGGAAGATCCCGTAACGTTATCTGAAATAGGTAAAAAGTTTGGGATTTCCAGAGAGCGTGTTCGCCAGATACAAAAGGGTATCATCGCTAAATTCAGAGATTCATTTAAACAAAATCTACCTGATTATGCTGCTTACAGCGATCGCAGCCATGTCGACTATGACGTGGGGAATTGACGAAAGGTGGTGAAAAAATGAGATGGTCAATTAAAATCGGAAAATTGGCGGGCATTGATGTGTTTATTCATTTTACCTTTTTCCTGCTGCTGGCCTGGATTGCGTTCATTCACTATAGCCAAAACCAGTCGCTCGGTGCTGCTATGGCCGGCATTGTTTTTATCCTTGCGGTTTTTGCCTGCGTTGTCCTGCATGAGCTGGGACATGCGCTGACGGCAAGAAAATACGGCATAAAAACCCGCGACATCATTCTGTTGCCCATCGGCGGTGTTGCGCGCCTGGAAAAAATGCCCGACAAGCCCACCCAAGAGCTGTGGGTCGCTCTGGCAGGCCCGGCGGTGAATGTTGTTATTGCCGCTGTGCTTGCCGGCTATCTTTACGTAAGCAACAGTTTCACGCCCATCGGCGAATTGACAAATTCTTCCGCTACGTTCGCCGAGCGGATCATGGCGGTCAATATCTTTCTGGTGGTTTTCAACATGATTCCGGCTTTTCCGATGGACGGCGGCCGTGTCCTGCGAGCTCTGCTTGCAACGCGACTGCCCTACCCGAAAGCAACGCAGTATGCGGCCACCCTGGGACAGGGCATTGCGATTCTGTTCGGCATCGTGGGGCTGTTCTATAATCCGCTGTTGCTTTTCATTGCCTTTTTCGTGTGGATTGGTGCCGCTCAGGAGACCAAATTAACGCAGATGAAATCAGCTTTCAGCGGAATTCCCGTGACGAGCGCAATGCTCACTGATTTCAGAGTGTTAGATCGCAATCAGACGCTCGGGCAGGCCGTCGAGATGACGATAAGCGGAACGCAAAAGGACTTCCCCGTGACACATAATGGTGAAATCGTGGGCGTTCTTACCCAGTCTGATCTAATCGCAGCGCTGTCGAATCGCGGCCCGCATGCACTGGTGTCTGATGCCATGCAACCGCAATTTATTGCAGTTGATTCATACGACATGCTCGAAACGGCATTCAGCAAACTAAGCGATTGCAATTGCCACACGCTGCCGGTGACGCACAACAATCAGCTGGTCGGGTTGCTGACGATGGACAATCTTGGCGAATATATGCGCATACAGGCAGCTCTTAAAAATTAGGTAGATATGAAGCAGCAATTACAGATGGTGAGGAAATAATGCTTGGACGGCTAAAAACGAAAAGCATTATGCTTATACGCTCGATGCTCAAAGAGGGGATGAGCCTCAAGAAAATTACCCTATGCATCACGTTGGGAATAACGCTGGGGATCTTTCCGGTGCTGGGGATGACGACCCTGCTTTGCACGCTGGCAGCCCTTGCTTTTCGGCTGAACCTTCCGGCTATTCAACTGGTTAATTACATGGTGTATCCGGTACAGCTTGCTCTGCTGGTGCCGTTTTACAGCGCCGGCAGCTGGCTTTTTGATCAACAGGGCTTGCGGATATCCGGTGAGAATTTGCTAGCGATGATACAAAACGACTTCTGGGGCAGTATGACCAGTCTATGGAATTTAACGCTATACGCAATTTTCACATGGACGGTCATCTGCCCAATTCTGCTCGTTGTTTTATACCTGTCCCTCAAACCGGCGGTCAGCGCTATAAACTCTTATCGCCGGCAGCGCAAATAGGGTTAAAGCGTAGCGGAATTTTCTGGAATATTTGATTGGGTTTTCCAAACCGGGTGCCTTGCACCCGGTTTCACCTGCAACGATCGGGGCGCTGCGTTCCCCTGTTTTTTACCGTCTTTGGCGGTAAAATCCAAGCCATCCGCTGTGCGGGTGGGGTTGACTCTGATGATGCCGCGCTTAACTACATTCGATTTTTCAGAAGGTAATGCGACACCAGCCACTCCTGACCATTGCGAAAGCCCCATAATTCAGCACAGGCCATAAAAAACATACGCCAGCGCTGCAACCAGCGCTCCGCGCTCTGGGAACCATAGGTTTTTGCCAAAATTGGCAAAATTTCTTCACGGTGATTATCCAGATTTGCCAACCAGGCCTCGGCGGTTTTCTGGTAATGGGTGCCGTTTACCCGCCAGTGGGCCTCAACCAGCAGATGGT
Organism: Desulfobacterales bacterium; assembly: GCA_050123735.1. Lineage (GTDB taxonomy): Bacteria > Desulfobacterota > Desulfobacteria > Desulfobacterales > JAHEIW01 > JAHEIW01. The sequence goes on from JASFGN010000054.1 coordinate 3,125, forward strand.
CCTGCAGATACAGCAATAAATCGTCTGAAGGAATCATGCCGCCGGTAAAAAAATGATCACCCATCCAGTTGTGGCCGTCTTCTTCGAAGGTGTAGGCAAATCGGCGATGGGTGAAAATATGGATGAAGCACTTGCCATTTGAATGGAGCCAGTTGCTGATGCGCTCGAGGAGCTTCGGCCAGTTGCGCATGTGTTCAAACATTTCAACCGAAACCACGCGATCAAATTTTAAATCGGTGTCGAAGTCATTCATATCCGCGGTGACGACTTTTAAATTGATCAACTGCCTTTGCCGGCAGAGTTTCCGGATGAAATCCCCCTGGGGTCTGGAGTTTGAAACGGTCAGGATCTGACTGGCAGGATAATGTTCGGCCATCCATACGGACAGCGCCCCCCAGCCGCAACCCAGTTCCAGGATATTCATACCGTCAGCCAGCTGAGCGCGGTCCGCCGTGATGGACAGCATGCGGGCTTCGGCTTGGTCCAACGTTTTCGTCTCAGCATCCCAGTAACAGCCGCTGTATTTTAAATGGCGACCGAGCACACGTTTGAAAAAGGCCGGCGGTACTTCATAGTGCTGCTCTTTGGGTTTTTCAACTTGAACCGCAATGGGGCCATGGCGCATATCGGCAATAAATTGCACCAAGGCGGCCCGCTGGGCTTCAATGTCCCCTTTGTCCTCCGTTTGCAGACGCTTTTTGTCCAGCATTCGAATGCCGTACCGGATTAACGCATCCGGTAACCATCTGCGCTCGGCCAGCTCGGTCAATAGGCTCATGCCTCTTCCTTTCCGGGAAACCAGGGGATAAACGCCGGGGTGCGCCGGATATAGTCGCGGTAGCCCGGTCGGGTGTTGACAATGGTTTTTTCCGTCAGGGGGATCCCGGTCATCTTCAACAAAACCGCCGTGATGATCAGCGGGCTGATCACCGTCCACCAGCTATTGGGCGTCGACAGTGCGATCAGGAACAACCCCCACCAGATTAAACTCTCTCCAAAATAATTGGGGTGGCGTGAATAGGCCCACAGTCCGCGATCCATCACTTTGCCTCTGTTGGCAGAATCGGCCTTAAAGCGCGCCAGTTGCCAGTCACTGATGGACTCAAAGGCAAATCCGACCAGCCAGATGATGAATCCCAGAAAATCAAGCCAGGTCCAATGCGCCGGCTGCGGCGACACCTGACCGTACTGGATGGCCACCGCGATCACCCACAGAAATAAAGCCTGCAGCAAAAACACTTTGAACAGACTGATAATCCAGAAACGCTCGCCACCGGCCTGGCGCCAGCTGCCATAGCGAGGGTCCTCTGATTTTCCCCAGTTGCGCCAGGTCAGATGCGCACTGAGCCGTAACCCCCAGACGGTTGTGAGCCCCGCCAGCAGGAGTTGGCGCCCGGCATAACCGTCGCTTAGGCCAAAGGTGATCCAGGCAATCAGGACGAAACCCAGCCCCCAGAGGCTGTCAACCAGGGTTACATTTTTTTTAACCAGACTCAGGATCCAGCCGCAAAACATCATACTGCTCACAGCAGCCAGGTTCCAGCCGAATACAGCAAAGAGATTGTCCACTAAAATCGCTCCTCATATTTAAAACGAATCAATGATTCGATCCGGCTGCAATGGATCTGCCACCGGTCGGCCGGCCTTGCGCTCAGCAACCGCAGCGCGAATTTGCGCATGCACCCGACCGCTGATGGGGTAGGCCAAAACGATGATGAAGGCCAGAATATTGCAAACCGAGGGTACCAGGGCATACAGGATACGCAATGTCAATTGCACCTGTGCGGTTTGCGCCTCATTGGGTGTATAGCCGGCCACGCCGAGTATCGACAAACCTGCGCCCACGCCGATGGCCGCGGCGAATTTTTTGGCAATTGACCACAGGCCGATGTATTGCCCTTCGCGTCTTTGCCCGCACCGCAGCTCATCGTAATCGATGACGTCCGCCTGGATGGCAGAGGGCAATGCCAGGGTGGCACCAAAGCCGATACCGGATAAAAAGACCAGAATGCCGTAAATATGGGCATCTCCGGGTCCCAGAAAAAAAACACCGATAAAAGCGCCGGTGTTAATAGCCATTGAAGTCAACCAGGCCGCCTTTTTGCCGATGCGTCCTGAGAGCTTGATCCATGCGGGTAAAAAAAGGATGCCCGTAACAAAATATAGCATTAGAAACGCATCGGCCAGTTGAGACTGCAAAACATATTCGACATAGTACAAAATCAAAGTTGCCGGCAGATTGCTGCCGATGGCGGCGATGGTGTAAGAAATGATCAAAATGATAAAAGGCCGATTACGGCTCACATCGGCCAATCCTGCCCAGATGCCCGTTGAGCGCAATACGCCCGCCGCCTGTTTTTCTTTGATTGCCGTCACGCACCACCAGCAGGAACCGATCAATAGCGGCGCATACAGTACCGCAATCCAGAAAAATTTGGCGCGTTCGCCTTGCGCATCCGCTGACAGGTTAAAAACCCAAGCGACCAGCGCCGGGGAGCTGGCAGCCATGAGGGTGCCGGCGATAAGAAATCCGTCGCGCATGCCGAAAAGCGAGGTGCGTTCGTGATAGTCAAAGGTGATTTCAGGTCCCAACGATTCATAGGGGACGGTCACAGCAGTCCAGAATAAAAACAAGGCATATATACAGATGCCAAACCACCAGGTCTCAAAATAGGCAGACGCCTGCGGGGGATTAAACAGCAAATACATGCTCAACACGACAAACAGCGATCCGATGGCAATATAGGGCCGGCGTCTGCCGAATCGGGTTCGGGTTCGATCCGATAAAAAGCCGATGGCAGGATCGGTAACGGCATCAAATATGCGCACGCTGAATAACAGGGTGCCCAGGACAGCGATGTTGATCCCGACAACATCGGTATAAAATTTAGGGATATATACGTAAACCGGTATGCCGACAACTGCCAGCGCCAGGGCCGGAGCCGAATAGGCTAATTTTTTGCTGAAAGCGATATGCTCGGTAGGCTGCGATTTCACGTTAAATCCAGAAGGTCTTTTTTTGCAAAAACCATCACCCGTAAAAGTCCGGTCCCTCTTAATTGTGGCATAAGTTTAAAGTGAAACCTAATAACGATTCCCCTGATGGCAAGTGCATAAAATTCATACGGCAGTTCCGGCTGTGGATACCGGCCAGATGAAAAGGCGCGGCATCCAAGGAAACGCGAAAGCAAGGTGATACCGCTCTATTTTGCTTGCTGCGGGACTTTTCGAAGCTTGCTGAGGTCGTAGCCCTCTTCCCTGAGAAAATCTAAAATGCGAATATAGTCCGCTTCGGGTATGACCGGCTTGCGGGCCATAATCCAGACATAGTCCCTTTTGGTGCGGCCGATGACGGTTTGCGAATAATCTTCAGTCAAATAGATAATACGATATTCGGCTTTAAATGGCCAAAAGAACTGCATTCCCCAGACGGCATTGGATTGTTCGTCCTGGATGAATCCGCGCGGACGATAAACTTTGCGCGGGCCCTCAAACGACCCTTTATTAAAGGAAAAAGTCGTTTCGATGGTTCCATCTTCAGCCAGACGGTAGGACTCAATGGCATTAAAGGCGTCTTTTTCGATAAAAGTCGGTATACTGGCAATGACGTACCAGTCGCCCATGAACTGTTCAATATTCACCGAGTCTACCGTATGAATCGGAGGTGCGCTCGTGCAGGCCGTTATTAAGATAGCGAGCATCAAAATATGTGTTGTGGTAAAGTATCGCATGACAATCGGTCCGGTATGGCTGTCGGTCAGCTATGCTGATTGATCGGTAACATCCCGCTGGATGGCCGGATAGTGTCTGTTTGGGTTTTTATCGTTGCGTATCGGAACGATCTTTTATTTTTCATGTGGGAACGTAATCATCGACGGCAAAACATCAAGAAAAAAGAGCCGTATTTTTGACTGACGGCCGTCTTCGGGAGAAAATGCGTGTGACCCTGTATCCCGAAAAGCAATCTTCTGAACACATAATCCAGCCAAAGTTAAAATAAGATTATGAAAACTTAGAAATTTTTGATATAAAAATATAATAACGAATCAAACACTTATCGACCGCACCGTGTATAGGAACCATGCGTATGAGGAATCGATCAACATTTGGCATCCTGTTATTGCTATTGCTCGGGCTGCAGGCATGTGTTGCCGATCAGCAACAGCTGCAGAATCAAAATGCGCTTCTGCAGGATGAGCTCAAGCATTTTCAGTTACAGCTGTATGAAGCCGAACAGCGAATTCAAAGCCAGAATGCAGAAATCGAGCGTCTGCAGCAGGCCGAAAACACATGCAGCCAGAACCTGACGGATCTGGAAACCCAAAACACTTCCCTCAAAAATATCAATTTGAAGCTAACCCAAAAGGTGGAGCGGCTGAGCGGTGCCCTTGAAAAAAACAAATCCGTTATCAAGCTCCAAAATAAGGTCATCGGGCTGCTGGATGATACCAAGAAGACCATTGCCACCAGCCTCAAAGATGAGATTGCCGCCCAGCAAATCGAACTTGTTGAGACCGAGGATACCCTTAAGGTGATTTTCGTCGATAAGATCTTGTTTGATTCGGGTAGCGTAAAGATAAATGCAAAAGGACAAGCCTTGCTGCTGGCATTCGCCGAGTCCATCCGGCAGCAGAATGATCAGTGCGTTCTGGTGGAAGGCCACACGGATAGTATGCCGCTGGGTCCGTCCTTGAAGGCAAGATTTCCGAGCAACTGGGAGCTATCGGTTGCGCGGGCTGCAGCCGTGACAAGATTTCTTCAAATCGAAGGGCAATTGCAGCCTCAGCGATTGTCCGCGCGCGGATACAGTTACTATCGACCGGTGGCTTCAAACGAAACCATAGAAGGGCGGCATCAGAACCGCCGGATTGAAATTATTTTGAGTCCCACCGAGCAGAGCCGCTGAGTACACCTGAATTTCAATTTTCGAGCACTTCACGAAGCTTTTGAGACAGTTCGATGATGTCAAAAGGCTTTTGAATAAATCCTTTGCAGCCCAATTCAAATAACTCTTCGGTTTGTTTGTTCGTGCTATAACCGCTGACCAACAACACTCTGACGGCGGGATTTATTCTTTTCAGCTCCAGATAGGTCGCCTTGCCGCTCATTTCCGGCATAATCATATCCAGGGCCACCAGATCGACTTTTTCGGAATTTTGAGCATAAATATCGATTGCTTTCATGCCGTTTTCTGCCGTGATAACCGAGTAACCCAATTCTTTGAGCATCAATTTTTCGACTTCAATCGGCCCTTCCTCGTCGTCCACCAGCAGAATGCACTCGCTGCCTTTGAGCAGCGTAAAATCAGTTTCAGATACGTCCAGGGCCTCGACCTGTGACGCGGGAAGATAGATAACAAATGTGGTGCCGTGACCCTGTTCGCTGTATACCCTGATGATACCATTATGATTTTTGACAATGCCATAGGCGGAGGCCAGGCCCAGGCCGGTGCCCTTACCAATTTCTTTGGTTGTAAAGAAAGGCTCGAATATTCTCTCGATGGTTTCTTTATCCATGCCGATGCCGTTGTCGGTAACGGAAAGCTTAACATAATTGCCCCCTCTGACTTCAAATGGCTCGCAGTATGCATCGCTGAGGACGACATTTTCCGTTTGAATGTACAGATCGCCGCCGTCGGGCATGGCATGCCAGGCGTTTAAATACAGATTAATCAGAACCTGTTCGATTTGACCCTGATCCACCTCGACGTTCCAGATTGTGGCTCCCCGGCGTTTGTGCAGGGTGATTTCTTTTTTGGTGCGCATGAACATACGGGTACTTTTTTCGACGATATCGTTGAGACTTGTCGGTCGCAGCGTATATTTTCCCTTCCGGGCAAACCCCAGCAGTTGTTCGGTCAGGTTTGCCGCGCTCATGACATTTTCCTCGATCCCCTGTATATATTTATTAACGGAATCATTATCCGAATTATCCGACTCGTTGCCCAAACGCATCAAGGATAAATATCCCTGGATGCCCATCAGAATATTGTTGAAGTCGTGGGCAATTCCGCCTGCCAGGGTGCCGATGGCCTCCATTTTCTGAGCGTGCATCAGCTGGGCCTCGAGATGCTGCTTTTCCTTTTCAGCCCGCAACTGATCGGTGATATCTGAAATTTGACTGACGATCTTTTCTTTTTCAGTCGAATCCCGAAAGCGGTTTGCTGTTATTTTTACGGAGCGCTCCTCGTCGCCGTTCCGCATGATTTTGCAGATGGGTCCTGAATTTAAGGACATCCCTTTTTGGATCGCTTGAAAATAGGTTTCAACATCGCTGTGGCCGAATGGTTCCAGGTAGCTTTTTAGTGGATTGCCTTCGATTTTTAGCTGCGGGCAACCGATAATTTCAGCAAAGACCTCGTTGGCGTACAGAATATTGAGGTCTTGGTTGAGGATTACAATGCCATCACGTGAATTCTCAACCACCGAGCGGTAACGTTCTTCGCTTTCACGCAGCGCTTTTTGAGCTTTGATACGCTTGCTCACATTGCGGGCAACATTCAAAATGACTTTCTTGCCCCGGTAAGTAATGGCTCGTGAATGGATTTCAACCGGGAACTGCGCGCCGTTTTTTTTGAAATGAACTGTTTCCAGGTTCAGTTTGGGAAGCGTTTGAGCCTGTGCCTTT
>JASFGN010000055.1:0-9652 GCA_050123735.1 Desulfobacterales bacterium
CAAACACAAAGGTACCGATTTTTACAGCATCACGCGGGCATTTTTCAAAAACCTGGAGGCCGGAACCATTGTTCAGGGTGGCAGCACCATTACCCAGCAGGTTACCAAATCCTTTTTGCTGACTCCGCAAAAAACGTATACGCGCAAGATCAAAGAGGCGATTCTGGCTTACCGGATTGACAGGGCTTTTAACAAAAAGGAAATCCTTTACCTGTATTTAAACCAGATCTACCTGGGCCACGGTGCGTATGGGGTTGAAGCTGCGGCCGAAAATTATTTCGACAAATCCGTAACCGAACTCAATCTGGCTGAATGTGCCATTCTGGCCGGTTTACCTCAGGCCCCCAGTAAATACTCGCCATTCAGGCATCCGGAAAGGGCCAAACAACGGCAAATATATGTGCTTAACCGTATGGTGACCGAGGGTTATATCACCCTGCCGCAGGCCGAAGAGGCCATTAACACGGAAGTGGAGATCAAACCGCGTCGTAACCTCTATATTGAAGAAATCCCGTATTACACCGAACAGGTCCGCCGCTACGTCGAGGAGAAATACGGTCGTGAGATGCTTTACACCCAGGGGCTCAAAATTTATACCGCCGCCAATCTCGAGATGCAAAAAATTGCTCAGGAAGAAATCGAAAAAGGCCTGCGTGAACTGGATAAACGCCAGGGGTTCCGCGGGCCGCTAAAAAAGCTGGCGCCTGAGGAAATTGAGACATTTTCAAAAACCATTCAAACCGAGCTGGATACAGAGCCCCTTGAAGCCGGCCGGACCATCGCAGGTGTGGTCATCAAGGTGGATGACAAAAACAAAGTCGTTACGGTACGAATGGGAAATTCGCTCGGGCAGATAGCGCTGGCCGACATGCAATGGGCCCGCAAGCCGGATACAGAAGTGGCCTATTATGAAGTCAAAGTCCAACGACCCGGCGAAGCCCTGCAAGCCGGAGATGTCATCTGGGTCAAAGCCAAGGAAAAACCGGAAGATGCGCAACTATGGCCACTGGCGCTGGAACAGGAGCCGGACGCCCAGGCGGCATTGATGTGCATCGAGGCGGAAACCGGATTCGTCAAAGCCATCGTCGGCGGCCGTGATTTTCGCGACAGCCAGTTTAACCGCGCGATCCAATCAAGGCGTCAGCCGGGCTCCGCCTTTAAACCGATCATCTACGCTGCAGCTTTAGATAAACTCTACGAGGACGAACCGGATCGATTTTATACGCCGGCATCTGTCATTATTGATTCGCCCATCGTGTTTGATGACCAGGAACGGGATTTTACCTGGAAGCCCAAAAACTACAAAGAGCGATTTTTTGGCCCCACACTGATGCGCGATGCGCTGGCTAAATCGCGCAATGTTGTGACAATCAAGATTTTGCAGGATATCGGCATTGATTATGCCATTGAATACGCCAACAAATTGGGTATCACCTCTGAACTGAGCAAAGATCTATCGATCGCTCTGGGTTCTTCGGGGGTATCATTGCTCGAGCTGACAAAGGCCTATTCGGTGTTTGCCAATCGGGGGTATTTGATCGAACCGGTCTTTATTAGCAGAATTGAAGACCGGGACGGCAACGTGCTCGAAGAAATGACACCCGAGCGCATCAAAGTGATCGATGAAACCACCGCTTACCTCATGACTCACCTGATGGAGGGGGTGGTCAAATACGGGACCGGTTGGCGGGTTAAAGCGCTGAATCGCCCCGTGGCGGGCAAGACCGGCACGACCAACAATTTGTTTGATGCCTGGTTTATGGGTTACACCCCCCTGTATGTTACCGGCATCTGGGTGGGATTTGATGATGAGGCCCCGCTGGGAAAATCCGAAACCGGATCCCGCGCCGCCAGCCCGATCTGGCTGGGGTTTATGCAGCGCATTCTGGCGGATAAGCCGCCCAAAATATTTGAGGTACCCGAAGGTGTGGTCTTCACCCAGATTGACGCTGAAACCGGGCTTCTGCCGATTCCTGAATCCAAAGAAACGGTGTTTGTCTGTTTTAAGGAAGGCACCGAACCCACCGAATACAGCAAAAAGCCGGGAGATATTGCCGATACCGGAGAGTTTTTCAAAAAGGATCTCTAATGGTTCGCTGAGCGATACTCGCTTCTTGCTTCTCACTGTCAGACAATCAGTTTTTCTCAACCACAAAGGCACAAAGTTCACAAAGAGTTTAACAAAATTTTGTATCTCTTATGCTTTGCGGCGTTGCGTGCGGATAATTTCAGACTTACTGAGGATCGGTTTGAATCGGGGCGGAAAAGATGGGCTTATGAGTTGCAAATTCTTTAGGCCAGATGATTTCCTGCTGACCCTCGATCCATTGAACCAGATACGTCGGCAGCCTGTTCTGCTGGCTTTTTTGATTATAGGCGCTAAATTTCACCGGTCCCAACAGGGTTATGATGTCGGTTCGGGACAGCGCATCCCGAATCGCATCCGGAGTCAATGTCCGGGTTCGCTTGAGTGCATCTGCAATCACGAACACCCCGGCATAGGCCTCAGCGCCGGCATGGCCGGGTGGATTTTTGTGCCGCTCGATAAATTTTTGATTGAACGCACCGGCGCCGCGGTGAGGCACCAGGGGTGTCCACAAAGCAGTAGCAACAATATGGTTGGAAGCCTCTCCGGCCTGTGAAATAAAATCGGTTTGATCAAATCCATTCCCTTCGCCGACAAACAGTTTCGGGTTCAGCTTGAGCGCTCTGGCTTGGCGCACCAGCAAGGCAGCGCTGTCGGCATCGTCGGTGATGGCATAAATTAAATCCGGATTTTTGGCCTGAACCCGGGCCATGGCCGCCGATAAATGATCCCCGCGGGTCTCGAAACGTTCCCTGATGACCAGTTCCAGGTTCAGCGAAGCTGATTTTTTAAAAAAACGCCGCGCCACTGCAGAACTTCTCAGCGATGTTGCATGTACGATGGCAACTGATTTTATGTCAGCAGCCGTCGTCGATATAAACGTAGCCAGGGCTTCCAGATGCTCACCGAGGGGTTGGTTCAGTCGGAAAACGTATTCCCAGCCCTGCTCGGTAATTTTGTCTGCCGGGGCGCTGGTCACGACAAACGGTATCCGGCGCTGCTGGGCGATGGCGCTGGTGGCCCAGGTTGCCGAACTTGAATAGCCGCCGCTGATGACCAGGACTTTGTCCGTTTGGATTAGCGTTTGGATAGCGGTCCGGCCCCCATCCGGGGTGCCTTCTGTGTCTGCCAGAACGGGTTCAATTTTGCGGCCCTTGATCCCGCCGCGGGCGTTTATTTCAGCAGCGGCCATCAGCGCAGCATTTTTTTGAATCTGCCCGATCGTGGCGTCGCGGCCGGTAAGCGGCAACAATACCCCTAACCTGATCGGGTCAGCGGCAAAGACGCCGGAAAGCATGATTCCACCCCATAAGACGATAAGGCTGACTGTAAGTGCGGCTGTTTTCACCACGCGTATTTACCTCTCGGTGAAATCTTAAAATTGCATAGCGACTGCTATAAATTGCCCGGCCTGGATCAGGGCTCAATCAATTGGTTTTGCATAGCAAAACGAGATAGCTCTGCATTGTTGCGCAAACCCAGCTTTTTGAGCAGGCGTGCACGATAGGTATCTACCGTTTTGATACTGATATGATAGGCGCGAGCGATTTCCCGGTTGGTCTGTCCCATGGCCAGGCGGCGTAACACCTGCAATTCCCGCATGGATAAAGAATCCAAAGGGGATTTGCCATTTGACCCTTTTGCCACCCGCAACGCCAGTGCTTCGGCGGCCTCATCCGTGATGTAGCGCTGCCCTGCATGGATTTTGCGAATAGCTGTTACCAGCTGCTCCGGTGCGGATTGTTTGGTGAGGTAACCCATCGCCCCGGCCTGAATGGCACGGACCACATATTGCCCCTCTTCGTGCATGGTCAGCACCAAAATCGGCAATGTCGGGTGGCGGGTTTGCAGCTGGCTGATAACCTCCAAACCATCCAGTCCCGGCATGGATATGTCGATGACCGCCACGTCCGGACCTGTTTCCTGAACCAGCTGAATCGCTTCACGGCCATCATCGGCTTCAGCGACGACCTGCATGTCCCCGCTTTCTTCGACAATGCGGCGCAGCCCGGCACGCACAATGCTGTGGTCATCCGCCAGTAGAACCTTAATCAAAATTTATTTCCCTTTACAAGTTAAGCGGCTCAGATCTAACCCTTCGGAATTAGGGCGCTTTGAAATTCGAAGCACGAAACACGAAATTCGAAACAAATATCAATTTCAAATGATCGAATTTTTAAACTCGACAGCTTGATTCACAGATAATAAAGAGCAATTTGTATCAATTCTCATTGTTTTGAATTTAGGTAATTAGAATTTGTTTCGAATTTCGAATTTCGATATTCGTGCTTCTGCGGTAAAGTCATAGATTAAAATTTTTTTGTGGATCACTTAATTCAGATAATGCTGGCCTGACTACCCAACTGCCCATCGATGGGCACCTGAAAAGACACCCGGGTCCCTTTTTGGGGATGCGACTGGACATCCAGTGACCCCCCGACCAATGTGGCCCGCTCGCGCATGCCGGCCACCCCCAGTCCTTCGGAGTCGGACAGATGCAGTGCATCAAAGCCCTGACCATCATCGACGACGGACAGCGTCAAAAAACCATTTTGGGTTTTAAGGGCCACTTCGACGTGACTGGCCGCAGCATGCCGGGCAACATTGGTCAATGCTTCCTGGGCAATTCGATAGGCAGCGGTTGAAACGGTTTCGTCCAAAAAGGGTATATCATTGTGTTCGAAGACACACGCGATTTCAGTGCGGTTTTCAAAATCAGCCGTATACCACTCCAGCGCATCCACCAGACCCAGGTCGTCGAGTACGCCGGGACGAAGACGAAATGCCATGCCGCGCACATCCTCGATGTTCTTATCGATGAGCCGACACATTGTCAATGCGCGCTCGGCAGCTTGCGGGTCCGCTTTTTTTAAGCGCTCATGCATCCAGACCGAGTCCATTCGCAGGGCGGTCAGTACCTGCCCCAGTTCATCGTGTAGCTCGCGCGCTATGGCCGAGCGCTCCTTTTCCTGATTGGCCATAATGCTGCCGGATAGCCGGCGCAACTGGGTTTGGGCTTTTTTGACGGCGGTGATATCGTTCAAGATACCGCATACGCCGCTGATGGCACCGGATTCATCATAAATCGGAAATTTAACGGCCAAATAGGTGTGCAATCCGTCAGTTTGCTGGATATGTTCTTCGAGTTGCAAGGAGCGCGCTTCCTCTAAAACCTGCGCATCGCTGGCGCGGAATTGATCGGCGACTTTTTGCGGTAAAATATCATAATCGGTTTTGCCCCGGATTTCGGTGTTGCGAACCTCAAACAACTCTTCATAGCGGGTATTAACCAGTGTGTAACGCCCGGCTTTATCCTTGATGTAAACGACCGCCGGCGTATAGGTTAATATATTGGTTATTTCCTCGGTCTGCTTGCGAACCAGGCGTTCAAGATCCCTGGAGTAGAGGCTGAGTTCTTCTTTGGCCTGTTTTAAAGCTTCCTCGGTGCGATTTCGCTGGGTAATATCAATTGAGACGGCTAAAGATCGTATGATGTTGCCGTCGGCATCGCGATCCACAATGGCCGACAAAAGGACGTCAATTATTTCACCATTTTTTTTGATAAATTGATAAGGGATATCCTGACAGAACCCGGTTTTGAAAAATTCAGGGATGACAGTGGTTTCAGCGTATTCGCGAGAATCCGGAGTGAAAAATTCGGTGAGCTTGCGACCGATGACCTCATCGCGCTCATAGCCCATAACCTCCGCCCAGTAAGCACTGACACTGACCAGGCGGCCTTCCGGATCAATCGAGTGCAACATGGCCGGCGTGTGATGATATAAAGATCGAAAGCGTTCCTCGCTGCTGCGCAGCGCTTTTTCTGCTGACCGGCGCTGCCGGATTTCATGGCTGGCCTGATGGTATAAAAAGAAAACTGCTATGCCGATCAGCACGCATAGCGCCAGCACGATGGGACCGGTGGTTTTTATCAGGGGCTCAATGACTGCCTGGGTGATGGCGTCCCGCCTGCGCAAATGCACCACATTCCACCCCGGATAGTTCGATCCCAGTTCCACCACCTGGATCTGGTAGGCATTGCCGTCACGGTCCAGGATATGATCATCACTGGATTCCAGACCGGTCCACTTCCAGGGGCCGGTTCCGAATTGCAGGGATTGTTCGATCAAAGGGATATTTTTTTCATTGGTTTTCCACAACAGATGATAAAGCCAGTCTTTGCGGTTGGAAATAAAAATAACCCCGTTTGGATCATTGACCAGCACAATTTCGTCCAATTCGGCCCCCAGCTGGCTTTCGATTAACTCAATCGAGGCTTTGATCACCACAATGCCGACAGGGTCGTATCCGTCTTCCGCATACACCGGATGGCTGTAATAGGCGCCACGCTTGCCGGATGTGGTGCCCAGGGCCAAGTAGGTGCCGGGGTAACCTGAAATGGCATCTTTAAAATAGGGTCTAAAAGCAAAGTTTTGGCCCACAAAACTATCGGGGGCATCCCGATTGGTCGAGGCAATGGTGTTGCCTGCAGGGTCCATTAGATAACACACATCGGCAGCCAGCGTTTTCTTGAAGTGGTCCAGGGTGGCATTGGCCGCAGCCAGGTTTTCTGCGGTAGGCCGGGTCAGGGCAGGCCGCAGCGTTTGCATGCCGGCCAGGGTTTTTACGGGTTTGACATTTTCAGCAAGGAAGATGCTTAGATTTCTTTTAATGGTTCGCAAGCGCTGATCTGCCTGCCGCTCGGCTTCTTTAAGGGCAGATTCTTTTAGTGAAGCATAATATAGATACCCGCCGGCAGAGGCCGATAAAAAAGCCAGCAAAGACAAAACGAGTAAAATGATGCGAAGCTTCATGACGCGCGTTTCCAGCCGCAACAGCCGCAATAATCATTTCCGGCCGATGCTTCAAGCATTGTGATCGGTATTTCAACCCTTCAACTTACACCAACAGCTGATTGATAGCAAACGCTTTCAACCTCCGAGATCACAGATGTGGTTTTATCTGCCTGAATTAAATCAGTAAACGCATCTGGATGGTAGGTGGTAAGGTTGAATGTTGTGGTTTGTAAGAAATTTTCTGACAAAAAAATCAGAAATCATCCAATTGACAGTCTTTCCGAATATTTGTAGGTATGAACACTTTATAATGCAAATAGCCCTTTCTGTGCTGAATAGCATCGATATCCACCTCATCCTTTTGGCTGAATGATAGCGGTTAGGATCACTTTCATTCAATGGCTATTTTGCTTTTATGATTGCGCTGGCTGTTGTATAAGGAAATTGGCAATTCTCATACAGGGTCAAGCGCAATGATGTTTTTCCACTGATCAATTAGTTGCCTTTTGGGCCGTTATGGGAGGTGGATTATGAAACCGTCATTTAAAAGCTTATTTTGTCTCGTCATCCTAGCCGCGTTTGTTTCAAATTTAGCCGTTCCGGCAACTGTTTCTGCATCTGAACCACTGGTCGTCGGCATCCTGCATTCAGAGACGTATACCTATGCCAAGATGATGAAAAATTCATTTGAAATGGCCCTTGAAGCAATCAACAAAGCGGGCGGGATCAAGGGCCAGTCGTTAAAGCTGGTGTATGCCAACGACGAGGGTAAACCCAAACCCGGAGAAAAAGCGATCATCGACCTGGTCGAAAAAAGCGGTGCTGTTATGCTGGTGGGCGGCTATCAGAGCAGCAACACCATATTCATGGCCAGAATGGCCGACAAGCTGGATCGGCCTTTTCTGGTGTGCACCGCTGCCGACGACCGCATTACCCAAAGAAAATGGAAAAATATTTATCGGCTGAATCCGCCGGCCAAGGGTTACACGAATGGGTTGGAAGATTTTTTTCTGAATACCGTCAAGCCCAAATCGATGGCGATCGTATACGAAAACAGTCCTTACGGTACCAGCGGCGCCATGCGAATGATGTGGTTCTGCCGCGGCAATGACATCGAGCTGCGTGCGATCGAGCCCTACCACAAAGAAAGGCTCAAGCCGGACTATTTCAATCGCATTGTGGTACGTTTGAAAGAAAATCCGCCGGATGTGATCTACATGGTTTCCTACCTCAAGGATGGAGCCCTGCTGGTTAAAAATATTCGCGAGGCCAAGATCGACTCATTGCTGGCCGGGGGGGCCGGTGGTTTCACGAGCGAAAAATTTATCACCACAACCGGCGCCAGCGCCGACTATCTGCTGACGGCTACGTTGTGGACACCGTGTTTGCAATATCCGGGGACAAAAGAATATTACGATCAATTTACAGACACATACAGCAGCGCGCCCGACTACCATGGCGCCGAAGCCTATTCGGCCCTGCTGGTGGCTGCAGATGCCCTGAAACGGGCCGATTCATTCAGTCCCGCCGGTATCCGCGAGGCCCTGGACCAAACGGATCTGACGACGCCTTTCGGTCCGGTGAAGTTTACCTCATATGAAAACTTTGAAAGGCAAAACAGTCTGCCGACTCAAGTTTTACAAATTGTAAATGGTAAATTCGAGTGCATCTGGCCCCGGGAACATGCGACTGCCGATTTTGCTTTGCCCCTCAAATAGAGAGCGTCCGTCATGTGGCAACGCCAAGGGCTGAAATTTTGGGGTTGCTCATTTTTGGTGATGACACCACAAAATTGAAAGGAGGTGGTTTTAAAACAAAAGCTTGACTGGCACGATGAGAACAAAATCTGAAATGGCGCGTCATGCCCGCCGGGTCGGCGGGATTCTGATGCTCAAACTTTGACGAACTAAAAATTATATCGAGAGAGGTATCCATGAAAAGCAAATTATTTACAGTTCTGATTGCAGCGTGTGTATTAACCCTGGCATTTTCCGGAAGCGCTTTTGCCAAGGAAAGAATCATATTCGGCGGCGGACCGGCCGGCGGAACCTTTCAGGTGGTGGCCAACGGCATCCAGGTCTACGATCCGGTTAAAGCCAGTGAGAATCTTTCCGTCAAGGCCCAGACATCTGCGGGCTCGGTTGAAAATTTGAGAAAGACCAATGCCGGCAGACAGCAGATGAGCGTGGTCTATTCCGGGCATGTCTGGCTGGGCCGCAACGGCCAGATGAAAAATGATCCCAAAAAATATGAAGATGTTCTGGCCGTGGCCTGGCTGTACGGCGCGCCGGCCCAGCTGGTGGTTCGCCAGGGCTCGGGCATCAAAAGCGTCAAAGACCTGGCCGGCAAGAAAGTGGGTGTCGGCAATGCCGGCTCGGGCGCCTTTGCCAATTGCGAGCTGTTCTTTACCCACATGGGTATCTGGGACAAGATCGAGCGCAACGCCATGGGTTACAACGACGCTGCGGCGGCCTTCGGCAACAAACAGCTGGATGCCTTCTGGCTGTTTACCGCCTTTCCGAGCGGCGCGGTCATCATGGCGGCCCAGACCAATGACATCGAACTGGTCGACCTGAATGCGGATGCCGAAGCTTCCGGGTTCTATAAAAAGTATCCGTATTTCGGCAAGCTGGCGGTTCCGGCCGGTACTTACAAAGGCGTGGATTATGATGCCGGCGCCTTCCAGGACAGCGCTCTGTGGGTGGCCAATTCCAAGGTTTCCCCCGAAGCTGTTTACGAGTTGCTTTCCATTGTTTATTCGGATGAAGGC
>JASFGN010000056.1:0-9585 GCA_050123735.1 Desulfobacterales bacterium
TGATGGGCAAGGGGCCTTTGTGCAGCAGGGCCTCCATGATGGTAAAGTCCGACAACCCAAGGCCGGTTTGGGCAATGCCGGCCCGGTCGACTTTTTCAACCGCTTTGGCGGCTTTCCATAATACCAATCTGATATAGGGTCCGGTTAACATAGCCGTATGTTAAGCTCATTTATCTTGATGTCAAGATACTTTTTTAATTTTTTCGATTTGAAGCGATTTGTTTCATATGGCATCTAAAAATCCAAACGACTTTGGGGCCTGTCAGGTTTGAAGTTCTGGCGCGAAGTTAAAGGCTGTAATTTTTTTGGTGCAGATCCCGAATAAAGTCGTTGCGGAGTTGACAATTGGTTCGTGGCAAAGCGATCCCGTTTAACCGAGTACACCCACCTGCTTGACAAATGCCATTCAGACCTCACTGTATTCATCATTATTTTAGGTTAAGTCACATTTAAAATCAGTTAAACCATAAGCAGGTATGGAGGAAATAGACATGCAAGCATCAAATAAACCATTGGCACTTATTGTCGGCGGTTCCAGCGGTATTGGAAAACAAACCGGTATTCGCCTTCTCAACGGTGGTGCAGAAGTGATCTTACTGGCGCATGACCCAAAGACTCTGGAAAACGCCAAATCCGAACTGGAACCAAACGGGCCGGTTCAAACGGTAAGCGTCGATCTGTACAACGAGCAGCAAGTTGACGATTTTATCGGGCAACTGAAAGATGAGCCCCGCCACATTAAATACCTGGTCAATGCTGCCGGTTCCTTTAACCCGACTCCGTTTTTGGAGCACAAAAAGCCAGACTACGACAAATACCTCGATCTGAATAAAAGCTTTTTCTTTATTACCCAGGCCGTCGCACACAACATGAAACAGCACGGAGGCGGCGCCATCGTCAATATCGGCTCGATGTGGGCTAAACAATCGATTAAGGCGACGCCATCATCCGCCTATTCCATGGCCAAAGCCGGTCTGCATTCGCTGACACAGCATCTGGCAATGGAGCTCGCCGATCACAACATTCGGGTAAACGCGGTTTCGCCTGCGGTTGTCGTTACTCCCATTTACGCTGAGTTTATTGACCCGGACAAAATTGAAGATACGCTGGCCGGATTCAACGGATTTCATCCGATTGGCCGCGTCGGCCGCGTTGACGATGTCGCTGCCGTCGTCGAATTTTTGCTGTCGGATAATGCCGGCTGGGTCACCGGTGCCATCTGGGATGTCGATGGCGGCGTTATGGCAGGCCGCAACCAGTAAAGGGAGGTTAGAATGAAAAATACTAAAAACGTGCTTGGCCGGGATCTTCAATTGTGCTCTGCTGAGCCCAAAACGGGATACTTGAGAAGCGGCACGTGTGAAACAGGCCCCCATGATCTGGGCTCGCATGTCGTCTGTGCGCAGGTGACACAGCGCTTTCTGGAATTTACCCGCTCAAGGGGTAATGATCTGAGCACGCCGATACCCGGGTCCGATTTTCCCGGCTTGAGGCCGGGCGACCGCTGGTGTTTGTGTGCGCTGCGCTGGAAAGAAGCACTAAAAGCCGGCGTTGCGCCGCCGGTCATTCTGTCGGCAACCCACGAGGCGGTGCTCCGCCATGTACCCATCGAAGATTTAAAGCGCCATGCCCTGCCTGAAAATTAAGACCATCGGGGCGCCCGCCGGCAAAACTGTGACTAAATCTGATTAGGGTGTCAAATCTTGATTTGTGAATTACCAGAGTTCATTTGTGTTTGCGCAGGTGCCACAGCAGTGCCGCCTGGATCAGCAGGCCGATGATCGTCAGACCCGCAGCAGCGGCAAAAGACATTCGGTAGGCCCAGGGCTGATCGTAACCAGCCGTAATCAATCCATCCACGAGGGGCCCGGCGATCAGCGTGCCGGCCACACCGAAACTGAGGAAAAAGGTGCCGTTGAACCAGGCGAACAAACGCCCGCGCATCCGGGGTGGGATCAGTACGGAGGCAAAGGTATAGGCGGCCGCCATGATGACCGCATCCCCGACCCCTCGCAAAAAACAAGCCGTATAAATCATGGGCAGGGCCGTCGATAGCGTCAGAACAGACAACCCGGCAACAGCGGCCAGCGTGCCGGCCAGCAGCGCGGCGCCGCTGCCGATGCGCCGGCAGATCCAGCCGGCGGTCCATCCCAAAGCGACGATGGCCAGAGACTGCGTGTTGACGATTTGGGAAAGTGTCCGGCTGTCAAGATTCAGGCCCGCATCGAGGGTGAGGTACTGGGTGAAAATGATCGCAATCGAATTGCGGCCGAAATTGATGAAGACCATTGCGATCAAAAAGATAATATAAACGCCGGCGGCCGCGGTCGATTTATCCCGCTGATCGCTTGAAACGTTTGCTGCAGCATGGGTGTCAACACCGCCTTCGGGCAGAAAAAAAATCGGCAGCGTGGAGATCAACATGGCACCTGCTGAAACAAAAAAAAGCGGGCCTTCGAAAAATCCCCATCCTTCAGCCTTCACCCCCAGACCGTCATAAAGCAGACCGCCGATCCAGACGCCCATCACGCGCCCGACACCGCCCAGGCTTGCGAGCCAACCCTGAACGCGGCTGCGCTGCTGCGCGTCATAGATATCCGAGACCAGAGCACTCCAGCTGATGTTGGACATCGACCAGAAAATTTCAATGACCGTCAAGCCCACGATGATGGCGTAGCCGGCGGCAAGGGGATCGGCAAATTGTCGATGAACATACCAGACAACAACCGTGCCGCAGGCAGCCAGCACTTCACCGATGATGATCAGGGTGCGGCGCATCTGAAGGCGGTCCGATATCCTGCCCCAGACCAGGGTCTGGGCAAGAACGTTGACGATCATCGGAAGCGTGGCAAAAAGAGTGGTTTCGGTAACGCTGAGGCCGAGCTGGTGGCGCAGGTAAATCGACAGATAGGCATAAAACAGGCCGCGGCGAAACATGGCCAGCATTTCAAAAGACGATAAACCCGCAAAATTGCGCAGGGGTGTTGCGGACACAGGAACCTCTTTCAGATTGGTAGTCGGTAAATAAACAAGTATGTTAATACCGGAAATCAAAATGTCATTACACCGCAAAGGCCCGGATCGGATACGCTCGAAAAGATGATGCGGTTATCATCGATGTCAGCCGTAAAATCGCCGGTATCGAAGCCATCAGCCGCCGGGCCCAAAATGAGGTCTTTGGCGGGCGCTACACGATATTGCAAATTGTGTCGCAGGAAAAAAATACGCTGAAACTGCTGATCCGCTTCGCGCCGCAAGGCTACAGCCAGGGCTTGAAGGCCCATTAGCGAAAAACTCCCAACCTAAAAACGCTTTTGAATCCTTTCAGCCACCGTTATTCCGAAAAATCCGCGGAGAAAAACACACGGCAGCGCCGAGCATTTTTTGGTCCCGAAATGATATCCAACTGTTGACAATCCGGGGATAATGACAAGCATATTTCTGGGAAGCGAAAATATTGTTTAGACATCATTTTTAGGAGAACGATCTAAACCCGGGTCAGAACGTTCCTGATCCGGGTGGAGACATTTATACAGGGTTTGGAAAGGCTATTCGTTGTATTTGCGAAGTTAGCGATGCACAGCCCTTGAGCGAGAAGGAAGGTGCTGAGATGAATCAAACAAAAACACTCAAAAGACTTTATACCGTCATTTTGCTGGCGATGCTGTCCATGGTAATTTACCAGTTGGTTAGCCCGGCAGACCGGCCGGAAAATATCAACAGACTGTCCCGGATGCAGGCCATGATAATTGAAAACGAAGCAATTGAAATTGACCGATATGCATCCGGAGTTCACCTGACCGCAGGGATCTGCGCGCTAATACTTGTGGGATACCTGTTTTGGTTTATGATTCGCAAATTTCAAAATGACAGCCGGGCTGAATTGAATGCACAAAGTAATTCCTTTTATAATATCTCGCTGGCGACAGGCCGGACTGAATACGACCTGTTTCATAAATCCGCAGAAGGATGGTCGGTATCTACCGATCGGATCGATCAGGATTTCAAAAGATACATGTCGCATCAGGTCATGCCGCATTATGCATTGGATTTTGTCCGAAAAAACCAGGAGCGAATTGACGAATCGCTCATCGTCAAAAAAGAAATACAACCCACCTCATGGTCGGATTGGGCGATCGCCATGCTTGTTTTTCCGGGCAGCGTCCTTTTGCTGTATGCTTTGATGGTCTTGTTTGATCGATATTAATTACAAGCTGTCTCATAAATGCATCTTACACTCAATAACTGCATTAGACGCTTCTTTAAAATGCTCACATACTGCAGGTATGCTGCGCTTTTCCCGCCATAGCCGCTTATTAAGGCGACGGCGGATCGACTTCTGCCTTGTTCTGAGCGGTATCTACTATTTTTGAGATGGCCTGTAATAGCTTGCTAGCCTGCACTGCTTTGAGGTCTACTCTCACTTTGCAGAAGGGCTTCTCTAACACCTTGACACGTACCTGTACATTCTTATAATACCATCTTATCTGAAATATCAGTGCGACATTCTACGCAGGGGGGCGCTTATGTTCGAGAATCTGGATCCGACCCTATTGGCACGCATTCAGTTTGCATTCACCATATCGTTCCACATCCTTTTCCCGGCTTTTACCATCGGGCTGGCCAGCTGGCTGGCGGTGCTCGAATGGCGCTGGCTCAAAACCGGCAATCAGATTTATGCTGATGTTTATCGCATGTGGGTCAAAATCTTTGCGGTCACCTTCGGCATGGGAGTGGTTTCCGGCGTGGTCATGGCGTTTCAATTCGGAACCAACTGGTCACGATTTGCGGACGCCGGCGGCAATGTCCTCGGACCGTTGCTGGGATATGAAGTGCTGACGGCCTTTTTCTTGGAGGCTTCGTTTCTGGGCGTGATGCTGTTCGGCTGGAACCGCGTCAGCCCCAAAATGCACTTTGCATCTACCGTCATCGTCGCAGTGGGGACGATGATTTCGGCCTTCTGGATTCTGTCGGCCAACAGCTGGATGCAGACGCCGCAGGGTTTCCGTGCGGGCCAGGACGGTTTATTATACCCGACGAGCTGGCTGGAAATCATCTTCAATCCTTCGTTTCCCTTCCGTTTCGTGCACATGATCACCGCCGCCTATCTGACGACGGCCTTTACGGTGGCCGGCATCGGTGCCTTCTATTTGTGGCGGCAGCGCCATGTGAAGCATGCCCGCGTGATGTTCGGCATGGCCATGATCATGGCGATATTTGTCGCTCCCATGCAGCTGGTATTCGGTGATCTGCACGGACTCAACACACTGGAGCACCAGCCGGCCAAGGTGGCCGCCATGGAAGGCCTCTGGGAAACCCAGCGCGGCGCGCCGCTGGTTCTTTTCGGCTGGCCGGATCAGGAAGCCGAAACAACCCAATACGCCATTGAGATTCCCAAGCTGTCCAGTTTTATCCTCACCCACGATCTGGACGGTGAGGTCAAGGGGCTCAAGGAGTGGCCGGCGGACGAACGCCCGCCAGCGGCGCTGGTATTCTGGTCTTTTCGACTGATGGTGGGTCTGGGCATGCTGATGATCGCAACCGGTCTCATCGCTATTGTCCTTTACATAAAGAAGCGGCTGTTTGACACCCGCTGGTTTCAATACTGGTGCATGGCACTCACGCCGGCCGGATTTGTTGCCGTGCTGGCCGGATGGTTTGTGACCGAAGTCGGCCGCCAGCCATGGATCGTCCAGGGCCTGCTGCGCACATCTGATGCCACCTCCCCGGTAATGGGAACATCAATTGCCATCTCTCTGACCGCTTTTGTCATTGTCTACGTCATCGTATTCGGCGCTGGAAGCTTCTATATTCTAAAATTGATCGGCAAAGGGCCCGAAAGCGAGCCTGAAGCCTACGGAAATCACGGCGTCGAAAAACCACCCATTGTCACCGATCTGGCGAGTGAGAAGGGAGGCCAGCATGTTTAGCTTCGAAAGTTTAGTGGATCTGCCGCTGATCTGGTACGGATTGATTGCAACCGCCATTTTCCTGTACATTCTGCTGGACGGATTCGACCTTGGCGTAGGCATTCTCTTTCCGTTCGCCCCGACCGACCGTTGCCGGGACCGCATGATGAATTCCATCGCCCCGTTCTGGGACGGCAATGAAACCTGGCTGATCCTGGGTGGCGGCGGTCTGCTTGCGGCCTTTCCCCTTGCATACGTTGTTTTGATGCCGGCGCTTTACATGCCGGTTATTTTGATGTTGCTGGGGCTGATCTTCCGTGGGGTGGCATTTGAGTTTCGTTTCAAGGCCACCGGTAAATCCCGCCGTATCTGGGATCACTCTTTTCATTTTGGCTCTCTTGTGGCTGCCTTTATGCAGGGCATGATTATCGGCGCTGTTGTGCAGGGGATCCAGGTGGAAGGTCGCAAATACGCCGGCGGTGCGTTTGACTGGCTGGATGCATACAGCGTCATGACCGGCATTGCGGTCGTATTTGGCTACGTGTTGCTGGGCGGCACCTGGCTGGTCATGAAAACCGACGGTGAAACTCAGGATTGGGCCCGCAAAAGTGCTTCTTACGTTCTGGGTTATGTTGCCATATTTTTGGCGATCGTCAGCATCAGCATGCCGATCATGAATCCCGATATTCGAATGCGCTGGTTTAGCATACCCAACTTCTTTTTTCTGCTGCCCATCCCCACTGCCAGCCTGATCATGCTGATCATCATCTGGCGCGATCTCCACTCGGGCAGAGAATATCGACCCTTTCTCCTGAGCTTCGGCGTGTTTCTGACCGGCTACATCGGCATTGCCATCAGCACCTGGCCGTACATCGTTCCTTTCCAAATTACCTTCCGCCAGGCAGCCGCAGCACCGGAATCACAGTCTTTGCTGCTCATCGGCACGGCCATCATGTTGCCGTTGATTCTGCTGTATGTCGGTTATTGTTATTATGTGTTTAGAGGAAAGGCATCTCATGAAAGCGCCTACTGACAAGAAGCGTCAGTGGTTGTGGTTTGCGGCGCTTTGGTGCGGGGGATTGGCTGCAACCTTCATTCTAAGCTACCTCGTTCGATGGCTGATATCGAATACTTAAAGCGCAGCCCAACTGAAAAAGTAACTGCTTGCCCTGAGATTCATTTTTAGAAAACGTAAAAGAAACCGGCCGGCGATCATTCCAAATTAAACCATATTGCCATATCTCATAAATCTGTAAAAAAAACCGTTGACCTACAAGATATTGTATATTATAATCTTGACTGATACAAGATAGCTTTGTTTCAGCTTCTATACATATATTAAATAGGCAGCCCAAACTGCCCAAAATACAATCTTTGGAAGGAGATTGCCATGCCAGCTGCAAAGAAAAAGACAACCGCCAAGAAAACCGTTGCCAGAAAAAAGCCGACAACCAAAAAGAAAACCACTGCGCGTAAACCGGCCGCCAAAAAGAAAACCACCGCGCGCAAACCGGCCGCCAAGAAAAAACCGGCTGCCAAAAAGAAAACCGCGGTAAGAAAGAAAACCACCGCCAAGAAAAAACCGGCCGCCAAAAAGAAAACCACCGCCAAGAAAAAACCGGCTGCCAAAAAGAAAACCACCGCCAAGAAAAAACCAGCTGCCAAAAAAGCGACTGCCAGAAAAAAACGGTAGTCCGACACAGCCTTCAGAAAGAACGGGGAGACGGGAATCATAAAAAAAATGATGACCGGTCTCCCCGTTCTTGTTTAACGGCAATCAGCAATGTCGTCAGATCAAAATGGTCGTCTACCGCCAGCCGGCCGGGAAAACGGCATTAGCTTGTGAGCACAAAGGTCACTTTCAAAAGAACTTTATATTCGGATATCTTGCCGTCTGTGATATCCGCCTGCATATCTTTAATCCACACGCTTTTGACATTCTTTAATGTTTTGTTGGCACGTTTGACTCCGACTTTCAGAGCGTCGTCGAAGCTCTTTTTTGACGTAGCAGAAATTTCGGTTATTTTAGCAACAGACATGGCATCCTCCTTTCACATGTGAAAATGAAATGGTTTTAAGATTGATTTGGTTCCAGATGAATGAAGCATTTCAAGAGGCTGAGTACAAATCACCCATTTGCAATATGGAGAATATGTGCACGCGGAAGTAAAAGTCAATATGGGGGAGATCTGTGCTGAATCTTGCAGATGCCAAAAACGATGATTGCATAATCGCTCATGCAGCAATATTCTAAAACCTATCTCAAAAATGCATCTAACGCCCAAGGGCTTTGTTGAAAACCGATTCAAAATACTCGAATACTAGCGCGTATACTCCGTTTTTGAATCGGTTTTGCGCCGCGCCTTTGAGCGTGATCTACTATTTTTGAGATAGGTTCTAACTAATTTTAAGCTTTGATCATTTGATCGACCTCATTCTGGATAAACGCTGCGTGCGCCTGTGCCTGTTCCATTGTCATCACCGGAATGTCGGCCGACAGATCGTTTAGCTTGCCCTCGTCGATGCCGACTGTTTTGTTAACCATAAACGTATCGACCTCACCATCTTCCAAAATATGACCACAACCACCGGCAACCCCCAAAAATTGACCGTCGACAAATATGGGAACCGCCAGTTTCATCAGCCCGGCATCACATTCTGCGATGACCGGCTGCCGGGTTTGCATCGCCTGGGCGGCTATATTTTGATGCGCAACGGCACAGATGAAGTTTTGCCCCTTTTCATCTGCTTTGATCAACGGACAGAGTTTGTTGGCCCAGCGCTTAAATTCGGTTATGCGCACGCCTGCAACGTCAAACACAGAGGCATTCAAGCCGGAACGCTCGTTGATTTTCTGTTCGAGTTCAACCCATTTTTCCAAAGGTGCGATGTCAGTCAGTTTCATTCAATGTTCTCCTTGGTCTTTGCTGATTCCGGTTCTATGTTCGGGATGCTTACCTTAAATGTCGATCCACGCCCGCGTTTGGATTCAACGCTTATTTTGCCGCCGTGCTGATCAACAATCTTAGCGGCGATAAAAAGTCCCAGCCCTGTACCCTTGTTGCCCTTGGTGGAAAAAAACAGGGTAAATAATTTTTCACAGGTTTCCTGATCCATTCCAATCCCGTTGTCGCTGATTTCAAAAATAACCTGCCCGGCATCCTGCCCAACCCTGAAACCAATTTTATGCTTGTTTTGGGTTTGATCTTCGAGGCAGGCATCCAGCGCATTTTCCAAAATATTGATCAGCGCCAGCCGCAGAACACCGGCATCGATACGAAGCATGCCGACCGAATCGTCGAAGTCACGGACGAAGTTGATGCCGCTTGCCTTCAACCTATTTTCAACCGTTGCGGCCACATCTTCGGCAAAGTTTAAGCCAGCGATGCGCGTGGATTTCAGCTCCCTTTCCTTGGCAAAAAATAGGATGTTGTGAACCAGCTTGCGAATCCGGCCGACGATGGTTTTTATATCCTCCCAGCCCTTTTGAACGCGCTCGGGTTTGTCTTTGTTAAAGCCGGACTCCACCAGATACATGCCGCCGTCCAGGCCTGTGAGCAATCCTTTGATCCCATGTGATATGGAGCTGATTTTCAACCCCAGCGATGACAGGTTATCCTGCAGCTGGCGAATCTGGGTGATGTTGGTGGACATCTCCATAACATGTGTGACCTCT
>JASFGN010000057.1:0-9557 GCA_050123735.1 Desulfobacterales bacterium
GATCGTCGCCGGTCAGGTCATTGATGCTGCGAATATGCTTTTTGGGCACAAACAGCAGATGCACCGGCGCATGGGGATTAATGTCTTTAAAAACCACCAGGGTGGCGGTTTCGTGCAAAATTGTCGTATCGGTTTGACCGTGGGCGATCTTACAGAAAATGCAATCCTTCTCCATGCTGACACTGTCTCCTTTTTGGGCGTTCACCGATTGGGGTCATGAGCACTTGGGCGTGTTGACTCGAAACATTTTTATGACAAGCGGTATAAATGTAATATTCCGCTTCTGTCAAGGAATTCCCTGCACATACATGAAATTAGGTCTCAGGAACCAAACATGGGTCTACTGAATCAGGGATTGAACCGGAGTTGAGGAGGGAAAAGACCAGCGGCCCTTCAGGGTGGGTTCTTTTAGCGCGGTCGCCAGTTCATCCAGAAATCGTGCGCGCGGAATTTCATGAGCGCCAAGGCTCAGCAAATGAGGGGTGCTGACCTGACAGTCGATTAAATCGAAATCTAAGTCTTGCAAATACCTGACCAGGCCCACCAGGGCAACCTTGGATGCATTGCTGATCCGGGTAAACATCGATTCACCGAAAAAACAGCGGCCGATGGAAACCCCGTACAAGCCGCCGGCCAGTTGGCCGTCCATCCAGGTTTCTACCGAGTGGGCCAGACCGGATTCATGCAGCTTACAGTAGGCTGCGATGATTTCATCAACGATCCAGGTGCCTTCATTGGTTCCGGTGCGGCTCTTGGCACAGGCCCTTATCACGGCTTTAAAGTTCTGATCCATGGTCAATGCAAAGTCGCCCTTATTGATCACTTTTTTCAATGATTTTGAAATTTTGAGCCGGTCCGGGTACAGTATCAAGCGTGGATCCGGGGACCACCACATAATCGGCTCATTCTCAGAATACCAGGGAAATATGCCCATGCGATAGGCCAACAGCAGCCGCTCCTGGCTTAAATCGCCGCCGACAGCCAGAAGACCCTCCTGAGCAGCGAGCTTGGGGGAAGGAAATATCAGTTCATCTGATAAAAGGTATACAGGCATTCATTCAAGTCAATTGTCAAATAGTTGATGCGTCAAATAATAATTGCGAATCCAATGGATCACATGCCGTTTACGAATTGACTATTTAACCATTTAACGAATTAACTGTAGTTGAAGGTTAGCCGGTCGTCTGACAGATCAAGAGATACCAGACCGCCATTTTGAAGCTCGCCGAACAGGATTGCTTCGGAAAGCTTATCTTTGATTTCGATCTGAATAACCCGGCTAAGGGGTCTGGCACCATAGGTCGGATCATGCCCTTTTTCGGCCAGCCAGGTACGCACCGCCGGTGAAATTGTCAGTGCGACTTTTTTGATGGCCAGTTGCTGATTCAATTCGGCGATGAATTTGTCGACGATCATTTCCATGATCTCCAAATTCAGGGCATTGAAGGTGATCGTTTCATCCAACCGGTTTCTGAACTCAGGGCTGAATAGCTTTTCAATGGCTTTTTTACCCTTGGATTGGGCATCTTTGTGCGTCTGGCCAAAACCGATATTGGCCGCACTCATCTCTCTTGAGCCGGCATTGGAGGTCATCATCAGGATCACATTTCGAAAATCCGCCTTGCGACCGTTATTGTCGGTCAAGGTGGCGTGGTCCATGACCTGAAGCAAAATATTGAACAGGTCCGGGTGGGCTTTTTCAATTTCATCCAGCAGCAGGACGCTATGGGGATGTTTGCGGATGCCGTCGGTCAACAAGCCGCCCTGATCAAAGCCGATGTAGCCCGGTGGCGCGCCAATCAGACGGGCCACTGCGTGCTTTTCCATATATTCGCTCATGTCAAAACGCATAAATTCCACGCCCAGAATACGGGCCACCTGCAGGGATACTTCCGTTTTCCCAACCCCGGTGGGGCCGGCAAACAAAAAGCAGCCGACCGGGCGCTCGGGAGATCCGAGACCGGCCCGCGACCGTTTAATGGACGTCACCAGCGCACGGATGGCATCATCCTGGCCAAATACGACCTTTTTCAAACCATTCTCCAGATTTTCAAGTTTGGAACGATCCGAGGTGGTTACACTCTGAGTGGGCACGCGAGCCATTTTGGCAACAATTTTTTCAATATCGGCCGGATTAATCCGCTTGCGATTTGAGGAGCCAGAGAGCCTGATAAAAGCGCCGGCTTCATCAATGACGTCAATGGCCTTATCCGGCAAAAACCGATCTCTGAGATATTTTACGGACAGCTCTGCCGCTGTCTTCAGAGCCGCATCGGTATAAGCGATTCCATGGTGTTCTTCATAGCGGGCCCGCAGACCCTTGAGGATTTGAACCGTTTCAGAGACCGGTGGTTCCATGATTTCAATTTTCTCGAATCGTCTTGAAAGCGCGCGATCTTTTTCAAAATGATTCTTGAACTCTTCAAAGGTTGAAGAACCAATGCAACGGATCTCCCCGCTGGCCAGGACCGGTTTCAAAATATTGGAAGCATCCATGGAACCACTGCTGGTAGCACCGGCACCGACAATGGTATGGATTTCATCGATAAATAAAATGGCTTTGGATTTCTTTTGCAGCTCGGAAATAACACCTTTGAGGCGCTGCTCGAAATCGCCCCGGAATTTTGTGCCGGCTAAGAGTCCCCCGAGATCCAGGGAGAATATTTCCATATCCTTGAGCAGATCCGGGACGTCTCCTTTCTGAATCTTCTGGGCCAGCCCTTCCGCCATAGCCGTTTTACCCACGCCGGGATCACCGACAAAGACCGGATTGTTTTTGCGCCTGCGGCATAATACCTGCATGGTACGCTCCAGTTCGGTCGACCGTCCGATCAGAGGGTCTAATTTGCCTGCAGCTGCCATATCTATTAAATTGAGGGTAAACTGCTCCAGCGGATTGGGCTGCCGCCGGTGTTCCCGTTCCTCTTTGCCGGTCCGTACCAGCCTGTCGGGACTGTCACCGAATGATTCTTTGGAGATGTTATGGGAAATATAATTGAGCACATCCAGGCGCGTAATGCCCTCGGAGCTTAAAAAATATTCAGCGTGCGAGTCTTTTTCAAGAAAAATAGAGGCCAGAACATCCGCAACGGCAACTTCCTGTTTCTCGGCTGAACGCGCGTGATTAACCGCCCGCTGGATGACCCGTTGAAATCCGATGGTCTGTTGCAGGACATAATCATTTCCCTTCGGAATGCGCTCAATTTTTTCATCAAAAAAATTCTCAAGCGCATCCAGGAGATTGTCCACATCGCCGCCGCAGTTTTCGATAATTTCAATGCCATTTGGATCGTTGAGTATGGCAAACAGAATATGCTCTATGCTGACGTACTCGTGGCGTCTCTTTTTGGCTTCCTTAACGGCAAATCCAAGTGTTGCACTGAGTTCCTTGCTGATCATGATTTACTCTCTTTCAATGGTGCATTTTAACGGAAAGCCTCTTTCGCGAGCGAGCGCTTCGACCGTATTGACTTTGGTTTCCGCCACTTCAAAAGGATAAACACCACACAAACCGAAACCGTTGCGGTGCACGTTTAACATAATTTGAGTCGCGTCTATTACCGATTTATGGAACACAAAGCGCAGGACTTCAACGACAAAATCCATGGTCGTGTAGTCATCGTTCAAAAGCAAAACCTTATACATTGAAGGTTCCTTAACCTTCTTTTTTGTCTCTGAACGAACATCTTGTTCCAATTCGGTATTGAAATCACCCATGGATACACTCCGACCTTAAATGATCGTTTCAAATTGAAGCGTTTCCACAGTATGTTCCGATTCGGTTAATGAAACTATAATAATCATCTGAATCATTGCTTGTAAAGGGTTGCAAGACAATTTTGTTTTAATCAATTTAGCGACCGCAGCATTTTTTGTATTTCTTGCCGCTGCCGCACGGACAGGGCGCATTTCGACCGACTTTTTTTGCATTGCGCCGGGCCGGTTTGGGTTTATCGGGCCCCTCGCCCCCTGAAAAGGACAATTTCTGTTCTTTGGGGGCCCGGAGGTCATCGATCTTTTTGGGCTCTTCGATCTGGATGCGAAATAAAATCCCGAGGGTCTCCTCTTTAACCCGGGCAATCATTTCATTGAACATCTCAAAGCCCTCTTTCTTGTAAACGAGCAGCGGATTTTGCTGGGCATAACCCCTTAAGCCAATGCCCTCTTTAAGATGATCCATTGATAGCAAATGATCTTTCCAGAGGTTGTCCACCGTTTGCAGCATAATCACGCGCTCCAATTGCCTGAAGTCCTCAGGGCCGATGGCCGCTTCGCGTTGATCGTAAAGTGCCTGGGCAGCCTCAAAAATCAAATCCGCCAGCGACGTTTGATCGAGATCTTCCAGCGCCTCCTCACTGTCGATATCCAAATGAAAATTAAACTGCTTGAAGACAGCGTCACGAATGCTCTTTAGATCCCCTTGCTCGGATAGGGCATTTTCACCAAGGGCGCCAGCGGCGATTTCTTCAGCTTTTTCGCGAATCATTTCAAGAATAGCGGGCTTCAAGCTTTTGCCGTCTAAAGTTTCGCGACGTTGTCGATAAATAACTTCGCGCTGCTGATTCATAACATCATCATATTCCAGCAGCTGTTTGCGAATTTCAAAATTATGGTTTTCCACCCGGGCCTGAGCGTTTTCAATCGCGCGACTGATCATATTGTGCTCGATGGGCTCCCCGTCGGGCATGCCCAGTTTTTCCATAATGCCGGTTATGCGTTCGCCACCAAATATCCGCAACAAATCGTCTTCTAAAGCCAGGTAAAAGCGCGAGGATCCGGGGTCGCCCTGTCTTCCGGAACGGCCCCGCAACTGGTTGTCAATCCGGCGGCTTTCGTGCCTTTCGGTGCCGATGATATGCAAACCGCCCAGGTCGGTAACACCCCCACCCAGCACAATGTCCGTGCCGCGACCGGCCATATTGGTTGAGATCGTTACGGCGCCCGCCTGCCCGGCCATAGCAATAATTTCAGCTTCCTTTTCATGATTTTTGGCATTCAGCACGGAATGTTTGATGCCTCTTTTTTTCAGCTTCTTACTGAGGTTTTCCGAGACATCGATTGAAATCGTGCCGACCAAAACCGGCTGCCCCTTTGCGTTTAATTCCTCAATTTCGTCTAAAACCGCATCAAACTTATCTTTGCGGGTTTTATAAATCGCATCCGGAAAGTCATCCCGAATCATCGGTTTGTTGGTGGGAATCACCATGACGTCCAGATCATAAATCTTTTTAAATTCGGCCGCCTCGGTATCGGCGGTACCCGTCATGCCGGCCAGTTTGTCATACATGCGAAAATAATTCTGAAAAGTGATGGTGGCCAGCGTCTGGTTTTCATTTTCTATTTTAACATTTTCTTTGGCTTCCAGGGCCTGGTGCAATCCTTCACTGTAGCGGCGACCGGGCATCAGGCGGCCGGTAAATTCATCAACGATGATGACCTCTCCATCTTTGACAATGTAGTCAACATCGCGCTTGAACAGGGTATGTGCCTTCAACGCCTGGTTGATATGATGCAGCAGCTCGATATAGCGCGGGTCGTATAGATTATCCACTTTCAGCAGCTGTTCACAACGGGCAACACCATCTTCGGTCAGGGCTGCGGAGCGCGCTTTTTCATCGATGCTGTAATGTTGATCGGCGGAAAGCCTCGGAATCAAGCCGTTTATCTGGTAATAAAGATCCGTCGATTTTTCAGCCGGGCCTGAAATGATCAACGGTGTGCGGGCTTCGTCGACCAGAATGCTATCGACCTCATCGACGATGGCAAAATTTAGCAGGGGCTGGACCAGCGATCGGCGGTCAAATTTCATATTGTCTCTGAGGTAGTCAAAACCAAACTCATTATTGGTTCCATATGTAATGTCGGCCGCGTAGGCTGCCTGGCGTTCGGTATCGTCCAACCCATGAACAATCGTACCCATTGTCAGACCCAGGAAGTGATAGATATGCCCCATCCATTCGGTATCCCGTCGCGCCAGATAGTCGTTGACGGTCACAATATGGACTCCTTTTCCGGTCAATGCGTTCAAATACGCCGGCAAAGTCGCCACCAGAGTTTTGCCCTCACCTGTTTTCATTTCTGCGATTTTGCCCTCATGCAGCACGATGCCGCCAATCAACTGAACATCAAAGTGGCGCATTTTCAATGTTCGCAGTGACGCTTCTCTGACAGCCGCAAAGGCTTCCGGCAACAGATCGTCAAGGGGTTCTCCCCGATCAATGCGCTCTTTAAATTTGGCTGTCTGCGCTTTGAGTTCATCATCACTCATGGCCTGAACGGCAGGTTCCAGGGCATTGATGCGTTCAACCTGGGGCTGAATCCGTTTTAATTCTCTTTCATTTTTGCTGCCGAAAACTTTCGTCAATGCATTGAGTATCATTTCGCAAGGAACCTTCTATTTCCATTTAAATTGAGAATCTGATCTCTTGAGGTGAATTATACCAAATTTGAGGTTTGTCTCAATAACAAAATTGAGCGTGTTTGCTTCAATCATTTATTTGAATGGTTCAAATATAACTGCAGTAAGCACCGGATGCAAGGTCAACGAGGTGGATTAAAGGATGTCATCGAAACCACTCCATGGCCATCCGCTCGGCGGACGCACGCGTGTGAGTCATTGGGACCGGCTTTGGAAAAATCGGATAAGGACTTGTTGCGCGAGTATTAATTTAGGATGTACTTTGTCGGATTTACGGGTATTCCGTTCAAGCGAACTTCGTAATGTACGTGCGGGCCGGTGCTACGGCCGGTATTTCCAACCAGGCCGACAGGTTCCCAGCGTTTGACTTTTTCCCCGCGTTTTTTCAGAAATTTCTGACAGTGTCCGTAACGGGTCACCATTCCGTGGCCGTGATCGATAATAATGGTTTTACCCAGCAGACCTTTATTGCCTACGAAAATGACGACACCATCGGCAGTCGCCATAATGGGCGTGCCTTCACGACAAGAGATATCATACCCCTGGTGAAATTCTCTTTGTCCGGTGAATGGCGATCGCCGGAATCCGAACCTTGAGGTTACCCAGGATTTTTCCGCTCCGGAAATGGGGCGGATGGCCGGTGTGGAGGCCAGGAGGTTTTGTTGGTCTTCCAGGGATTTAAGAAGGGATTCGAATTCATACTGCTGATGGATGGAAGCCCGATTGAGCTCATCGATCTGCTCGTGCATGTCGCGCATCAGGCTGTTGTGTTTTTCCATCAGTGGCATCCGGGCATCCAGGTCTTCGGGGACAGAACCGCCGACACCGAATATATTGTTTGAGTCATCAGTTTTTTCAATATTGGCAATAATGCGGATCTTGGTTTCAAAATTATTGAGCGCCACCAGTTTGTTTTTTAAAGAGTTAATCTCGCTGGCGAATTCTTGAATCTGTTTGCGCTGTATTTGAATCTCACTCAGCTCGCTGGTGAGATAAACTTCACGGGATTGTAAGTGCTGAGTCGTATTTTTAAGCTGAAAATAATCATAGATGACATAACCAAAAACCGTGAAGCAGGCCAGAAGCAATACAGCAACCATCCGGATTGTGATCTTGGAGGCGCAGAATTGTTTTGCCGGTGCCCCGCTGTTGCTGAGTACAACAAAAGAAATTTTCTTTCGCATGGCAGTATACCTTGAAACAGATTTTGGATTTGCCCGGATTATCAATATCCCCAAGTCGGTCCGTGCTTAAAGCCTGAACCAATAGGGTCCTACGGGTATGGGAAAGACGGATGGGCGACAGGCATTTTTTGGAATGTTTGGTATCATATCCGCGGTGCGCCTGTCAAGGGTGTCAACACCTTTTATAATTTGGTTCCGCCTACCTAAATTTTTACCATACCCTTGGAGCGCAAACGAAAAAAGAACGCCTCTAGGTCTCATCACCCAAAAGCGTTCTCTTTCAACGTTATCGGCAACCTGGCAGTCTTGACCGTTAAGGCGTTAGACCCATGGTTTTGCGTCGCCATCTTTCGGTGACTTTGCCCTTCCAACTATCAAAATAGTCCTAAAAACAATATATTAGGGTGCAATTTAATTGTCAATATATAAATATTCGCATCTATGCGTTATATCGGCCTGCATTACGCGAACTTTAGCTTTTTTTAATGGTTGGCGCGATACAATTATTCCAGGCCCAGTTTAAATTTTAACGATTTCAGTGTATTTTTCATCAACATCGTAACCGTCATGGGTCCCACCCCGCCGGGAACCGGAGTGATCCAACCCGCAATTTCCTTGGCCTCATCAAAATCCACATCGCCTTTTAAGATAGCAATCTTCTTTCCTGTTTTTTCACTGATTTTTTCACCGACCCGGTTGACACCGACATCAATCACGCACGCCCCCGGTTTAATCCATTCGGGTTTGACCAGACCCGGAACGCCGGCAGCTACGATTAAAATGTCGGCCCGCTTGCAATGGGCGGCCAGATCTTTTGTTCGGGTGTGCACCACGGTTACGGTTGAATTGGCGCCATCACCTTTTTGTAGCATCATATTGGCAATTGGTTTGCCCACAATGTTTGAGCGGCCCACAACGACCACCTCGGCTCCGCTGGTCTCCACACCGGCGCGCACGATCATTTCTTGAATCCCGGCAGGTGTGCAGGGCGGAAATTTCACCTCCTTGCCCCCGATCATCAGGCGGCCGACGTTTACCGGATGGAATCCGTCCACATCCTTGTCGGGATCAATCGCATTTAATACCTTTTTTTCATCCAGATGCTTGGGAAGCGGGAGCTGGACCAGAATGCCGTGAATCGAATCATCTTTATTGTACTTGTCGATCAGGCCCAGCAGATCTTTCTCGGACATGTCTTCGGGTTGGCTATCTTGAATCTCCTTAAAACCCAGCTGATTGGCGGTTTTTATTTTAAGGGTGACATAAGAAATGGAGGCTGGATTTTCCCCGACCAATATGGTTACCAGGCCGGGAACAGCACCGTGTTTCTCTTTGATTTCTTTTACTTCATCTGCAATTTCTTTTAAAATCTCCTCGCGGATCTCCGTGCCTTTAATCAGCTTTGCTGTCATCTTTGTCCTCCTTTAAGATATAGTTATTTGTTATTCGTTATTCGCTAGTGGCTGTTTTGGGTTTGGTGTTTTGTAGTTACATACAATGCATTCCAGGCAAAAAGTCAATAACTAATAACAAATAACAAATAACTGAAATTCAGAGTGGGTACGGTATGGGATTCAAGCCGGTGGTTTCATCACAGCCCAGCATGATATTCATATTTTGAACAGCCTGCCCGGCAGCGCCTTTGACCAGGTTATCGATGGCCGATATCAGTATCAGGCGGTTAGTGTTGCAATCCAGCCGGAATCCGATATCACAGAAATTAGTACCCTTGACGTGCAATGTGTCGGGTACTCGCCCATCAGGGCTTAAACGGACAAACGCATGTTTTGCGTAGGCATATTGCAAGCTACGGCGAACATCCGCCTCCTGCAAATTGCTGCTTGGATTCGCATAGATCGTGGTTAACATTCCGCGGCTCATCGGAACCAGATGCGGAACAAAGGTCAGTTTGACCGGCCGGCCGGCTTCGCGACTTAAAACGGCGTTCATTTCCG
>JASFGN010000058.1:0-9545 GCA_050123735.1 Desulfobacterales bacterium
TCAGCATCTATTTCTCGTATGCTGCCAGAATTTTTCGGGCTGCTTCGATGTCCTGATGGATCTGATTTTTTAGCGCATCGATACTATCAAATCTTTTTTCATCCCGTATGCGCTCAATGAAATTGACGCGTATTTTGCGGTCATAAATATTTTCGTCGAAATCTAAAATGTGGACTTCAACGGTAAATTCATTGTCATTGAAGGTCGGGCTATAGCCGATGTTGGCCACGCCCCTGTAAAGGCGCTGCTGGTGCTCAACTGTAACGGCGTATATTCCGGTTTTAGGGCACAGCTCATCTTGCAGGTTGATATTGGCGGTGGGAATGCCCAGCAGTTTGCCGCCGCGATCACGCCCTTTGACCACCAGCCCTCTGATTTGATAATGGCGACCGAGCATTTTACGGGCTGTTTCGATTTCACCGGCCATCAGCAGTTCTCTGACCCGCGTGCTGCTGATGCGATCCGGCAAATTGTGTGCCGCTTTGATCCATTCGGCCACAATAACCTCATAGCCCATTTGGTCGGCATAGGATTTTAAAACCGCTAGATTGCCCTCTCGGTTTTTGCCAAAGGTGTAGTCTTTGCCGACAACAATGGCCTTCATACCGATCTTTTTGATGAGCAGATCTTTGATAAATTCTTCAGCTGTAAGGGCGGCGAATTTTTTGGTAAACGGCACACAGATGAGCACGTCGATCCCGGAACGCTCGATGAGTTCTTTTTTGTGCTCATAAATCGTGATCAGGGGCGGATGGTTGTTTTGCTTTAGAACCCGCATGGGGTGGGGCTCAAACGTCATGGCAATGGCGGTTCCCTGAATCGCTTCGGCTTTTTCGATGACTTCATGAAACAAAGCCTGATGGCCGATGTGAACCCCGTCGAAATTTCCAATGGTGATGACGGCATTGGCAAACGGTGTCTGAATATTTTCGAGTCGATCAATTATTTTCATTTTACACGGTTGCGTGATTACTCTAAACAACGAATAATTTAGCGAAATTACAGCCTTGACATGCATAGTAAAAAAAGATATTTAAAGCAACCCCTGAGCGCCTTTTCGCAAAACGGGCTCTACGGTGCGTGCCGAAGTGGCGGAATTGGTAGACGCGCTAGGTTCAGGGTCTAGTGGGGGTTCCCCCGTGGGAGTTCGAGTCTCCCCTTCGGCACCACAATAATAAACATAAAAAGCGCAAGTTCAATATTGCGCTTTTTTTCGTTGCGGTACCCCCCTTGTGCTTCCTGTGCGCCGGTGATCGGTCTGATGGCCGGCCTGAACGGCGCCGGCAGTCAGCTATCCTGCGCCATGGACGCCATGGCCGAACGCACCATATTGGCAAAGCTGACATTTCCCATGGTAATCCGTTTTATCAATCGATCCTTTGCAGGATCCATTGCTTTGATAACAGCCCTCTCGCTGAATCCTTTTGCAGCGAGAAGCTTGACCTGGCCGTAAAAATCTTCTAAAAACTGCAATTTGTTTCTGATCCTGGACTTTCCATGCGTTAAACAGGGGTTGTGCGCACAGAACAGGGCATCAAATTCGAATTGCAGCACTTTTTTCAAAGAAGCAATCTGATCGGCCAGGCGCTCATCGGAGCGGAAATATTTGATGCGCTCACCCAGGTAAAGATCCCCGGTGAACAGCCAGCCATGCTGCTTTTCAAAAAAAACAAGATGATCTTTGCTGTGACCGGGCGTTTGAACAGGCAACAAGGCAAACCGTTCGGTCTCGATGACGCCCTTCAGCGGCCGGACGTCCACCGCGGGCGCTTTTCCCCATACCAGATATTGATAGGGCCGGATGGCAAAGCCGCGCTTTAATTTTGCGGCAGCCAGCGGATGCCCGAGTACCGGAATCGCATACGCGGCGCTCAGCATGGCGGCATTACCGCTATGGTCCTCGTGGTGATGGGTCAGGGCGATGCGGCTCATTTTTTCCTGCGACAGCAACGTTTTAACCGCTTTGGCCATATGATGCTGCCCGGTGTCGATGACCAGCCCATCGAGCACATACATCCAGACCGACATAAGCGGCGATCCGATCGGGCTATAGCCCAGACGGATCATTTTAACTTGTTCGAATCGGTCGGTTTCGATGACCTTCATGCCGGCATGCTTCACATCCGCGTAAGGGTGTCCGGAATTGAATGGTTTAGCGTTGGATTTTAATGCTGTTAATAATCACCGGTTCCAGCGGGCTGTCATTGGCTCCGGTCTTAACGGATCCGATTTTTTGGACCACGTCGATCCCTCTGATAACCTTTCCGAAAACGGTATGCCGATCGTCCAGGTGCGGTGTGGGCGCCAGGGTAATAAAAAACTGGCTGCCGTTGGTATTGGGTCCGGCGTTGGCCATTGACAGAACACCTTCACTGGCATGCCGCAGCCCGGCATCAAATTCATCCGCGAACCGATACCCGGGGCCGCCCATTCCGGTTCCCTGGGGACAGCCGCCCTGAATCACAAATCCATCGATCACCCGGTGAAAGGTCAGGCCATCATAAAAGTTGCCGTCGCGATCCGTTTCCTGGCGGCCTTCTGCCAGGTTAACGAAATTCCAGACGGTTTGCGGGCATTCCTTGGCGTAAAGCTCGGCCTCAAAATGACCCAGACTGGTTTCAAATATCGCTATCGGTCGATCAATGTCTTCTTGGTAGTCGGTTTTTTTGTTCATTATATTCTCCTTTGTCAGCATATTTTTTTTAGGTTGATCGCTGGTAAATAAACGCCTGTCAGAAAAACGGCGCATCCTCAGGGTGTATCTCGGTCAAGGTCATGTGCTGCTATTCAATGACCCCCAGCAAGTTGTTTTCAACCTGCCGGGTTATTCTGACCGAAAGGATCCGGTTGCTCAGGGAATCATCCGTGTCAATCAAAACAGTCAGATAATTGGGTGAGATGCCTTTTAAA
This sequence comes from Desulfobacterales bacterium, assembly GCA_050123735.1. Classification (GTDB taxonomy): domain Bacteria; phylum Desulfobacterota; class Desulfobacteria; order Desulfobacterales; family JAHEIW01; genus JAHEIW01. Next base: position 2,911 of record JASFGN010000058.1, read on the forward strand.
AATCCGCTGGCTGCATGCCGGGTGCTTTCAACCAGTATCGGTATCCTGCGGCCGATGAAGTGTTGATTAAAACGCATTCGCTTTGTGTTTCCAAGACGGCGCATGTGTTCACATCTTGTCTTAATCACATCTGAAGGCACCCTGTGAGCGTAGCTCGCGGCCGGCGTGCCGGGTCTGGCGGAAAACGGAAAGACATGCAGGTAGGTAACCGGCAGGCTGCGAATGCATTCATACGTGTTGTTGAATGCCTCGTCGGTTTCTCCGGGGAAGCCCACCAGAATGTCAACGCCGATGGCAGCATCCGGAATGCGCTCATGAATCCGGAAAACCAGCTGCTTGAACGCATCAGACGTATAAGGGCGCCTCATTTTTTTTAAAATTCGGTCATCGCCGCTTTGCAGCGGGATGTGAAAGTGACGGCATAAGCGCGTCGATTCTGCCATTTGCTCAATGAGAACCTCGGTGATTTCGAGGGGCTCTAGGGAGCTGAGCCGCAGACGGGGCATGGCCGTTGATTGCTCGATGCGATCGAGTAATTCATCCAGGCTGGTCCCGGGCGTTAAATCGCGCCCGTAATGGCCCAGGTGAATACCACTGAGCACGATTTCAAGAAAACCGGCCTCAGACATGGCCCGGATTGCTGCGATGACATCTTTGGGCGGCAGACTGCGGCTGGGCCCTCTGGCCCGCGGCACGATACAATAGGTGCAGGCCGCATTGCAGCCGTCCTGTATTTTTAAGACCGGGCGGGTTCGTTTGCCCGATATGGCTCCGGGTGCGGGTGTGCGCAGCCGTGATTGATCGACATCGTTGCAGACGGTGATGGTCCCGTTGGCTGTTTGCGTTTGATCCGCAGTGATGAGATCGACCAGCCGATGTTTGTCCGCATTTCCGATGACGTACCGAACGCCGCCGATTTTTGCCAGGGCGTCCGGTTCTGTTTGAGCGTAGCAACCAGTGACAACGATGCGGGCATTGGGGTTGTTGCGGATAGCCTGACGCACGGCCTGGCGTGATTGCATGGCGGCCTTTTGAGTGACGGTGCAAGTATTGATGACGACCATCTGCGAGGGTTCACTATTCCTGGCCGGTCTCCATGTGCCCGCTTGCAGATCTTTTGCAATCTGATCAGATTCGGACTGATTGACCTTACAGCCGAGGGTGTTGATTTTAAATGTCGGCATTTTTTCTGCCTGCTGGTTAATACCTGAATCTTGAATGAAAATTAATGCGAGATTCCGTTCATATTTCATCAGAAGGAAATGCTGCACGTCACAAGGATTTATAAACTATTGCTATTTAACTGAACTGTCAATACGTGTCGCCTTCGCATTATCAGTGGCTGTCGCCATTTTTCCAATATTGGAGTTAAAAAAATCGAGTGGCCGTTTTCTTTTTACCTTGCACGGTTTGACAGATAAAAGATGCTGGCCCGCCTGATAATCAGGTTCCAATTTATTGATTTTCGGTCCATTATCCCCTATGATCTAGAAGGAGGATGTCCCGAATTTACTGAATTCAGGGGCAGGATGAGGACGACTGCCGACGACCCGTATCAAAATCATCAGCCATTTCGCACCGCGGGTGTTGCATTCACAAAGATGGACACATAAGGGATAGGGAATGCTCAACAAATTTGCATACCGCACCACGGGGTTGGCCATCAAAACGATTACCAACCTGTCAAAAGCACAGATTTCCTATCATGGTGAGAACAATATCCCTGACGGGTCCAATATTTTTGTCATCAATCATTTCACCCGCCTTGAAACCTTCCTGATGCCCTATGTGCTATTTCGCTTGACCAAAATTCCGGTCTGGTCGCTGGCTTCCTACGAATTTTTCCAAGGCACCTTTGGTGCCTATCTCGATAAAGTCGGCGCGGTTTCCACTAAAAATCCCGATCGGGATCGGCTGATTGTCAAAACGCTTTTGACCGGAGAGGCCAATTGGATCATATTTCCGGAAGGCCGTATGGTCAAAAATAAAAAAATAATCGAAAAAGGGCGTTTTATGATCTCGGCAGCCGGCGGCAAACATCCGCCGCATACGGGTGCTGCGACACTGGCGTTGCGGACCGAATTCTACCGCCAGCGTCTGAGAAGATTGCAGGCCGAAAACGCAGATGAAGTCAAGCGTCTGGCAAAGCAGTTTCAGATCACGGATATCGAAGCGGTGATCAATGGGGGTACCCATATCATTCCGGTCAACCTGACATATTATCCGATTCGCGCCCGCGAAAACATTCTCAGCAATTTGGCTGTGCGCCTGGTGGAAGATTTGCCCGAGCGCCTGATCGAAGAACTGATGACCGAAGGGTCCATGCTGCTCTCCGGGGTGGATATCGATATCCGCTTTGGTAAACCCATACAGATATTCGAGTGTTTGCAATGTTCACCGATTGAAATGGATATTTCGGCGCAAAGACGAATCAATTTTGATGATGCGATCCCGTCACGAACGCGTATGCGGATTGAAGCCTTGCGGATCATGGAACGGTATATGGCTGCGATTTACAATCTGACCACCGTCAATCACGATCATATGTTTGCCTCCATGCTGCGGGCGATGCGGTCCAAAAAAATTCATGAGCACGATCTCCGCAGACGCGTGTTTCTGGCCTGCACCCGCATCCCGCAGAATACCGATATCTATTTGCACCGCAGCTTTGACGAAGATCAGGTTCATTTGTTAACCGACGATCGCTACCACAAATATCAGGACTTTGTGGCGGTGGCACTGGATACCGGCATCCTCTCTCGTCAGGGCAAATGGCTTGTCAAAGATGCCTCAAAATTTTCATCAGCTTACGATTTTCATCGCGCTCGCATTGATAACCCCATCGATGTAGTGGCCAATTCAGTTGAGCCCATTAAGCCGTTACAGCGCATCGTGAGCCGGCTGGCTGTGCAACCCCAGTTTTGGATCCGCCGCAAATGTGCCCGCTATCTGATGGAGCAGGCCGTGGCTGAATTTGAAAAGGACTACGCTACGTTTAAAATCGAAGGGGAAACAAAACCAAAGTCGGTGGGCATGCCCTTTATGATCAAAGGTCGATCCAGGAAGCTGGGTGTCATACTTTCCCATGGCTACATGGCCGCGCCCCTTGAAGTCAAAGAGCTCGCCGAATATTTGGGCCGCCTGGGGTTTTGGGTCTACGCGCCGCGGTTAAAGGGACATGGCACGTCTCCTGAAGATCTGGCGATGCGTTCCTATCTGGACTGGAGAACTTCGGTTGATCACGGTTACGCTATCATCAGCAATATTTGTGAGCGCATAGTGGCTGGCGGCTTTTCGACCGGAGCCGCTCTGGCACTGGATCTTGCCGATCGCGTCGAGGACGTGGTCGGTGTTTTCGCTGTTGCCGCCCCCATGCGTCTCAGAGATTTTTCAGCGCGTTTTGCGCCGGCAGTTGACATGTGGAATCGTCTCATGCAGAAAGCCCACCGGCATGCCGCTAAAAAGGAATTTGTAGAAAACAAACCCGAAAATGCCCATATCAACTATATTCGCAACCCGATTTCCGGGGTGGTCGAAATTGATCGCCTCATGGATGATTTAGAGCCGAGATTGGCCGATATTAAGGTGCCGGCTTTAGTTGTCCAGTCCAGTGGCGACCCTGTGGTTGAGCCGAAAGGATCCCGTAAGATTTTTGAATTGATCGGAACATCCGAAAAAGAATATGTGCTGTTTAATTTTGACCGACACGGCATTTTGCTGGGCGAAGGCGCCCATAAAGTCCATGGATCAATTGGTAATTTTATAAATAGATTATAATATTTTAATTATATATTCTTTAAGTCTTACTTTTGATATCATACAGCTTAATTCTTTTTCAATTCAAAGCCTTTTCCACATATGTGATTCAAAAACCCCTCTGAAAACAGGCCGCTTTTTAGAACAGGCAATTTTTTGAATACTGCGCCCCCTGCCTGAACCCCGCTGGTGCGCATGTTTTCTTATCGGTCGGATCCCCTGAATCGGAAGGCGTTATTTTTTTCTTTAGATCTATTTAACTATTTATTATTACACATGATACTGAAGCTTTTTGGATTCGAAATGCTCGGAAATTTTGACATAAGCTGCTATTTATATTACAATAATTAACATAAGCAGATTGGAAAAAATTACGATCTGTCTGTGATTGAATATTGGCTTGAGGATCCGTTAATTTGAAGAAAATAGGACTTTGGGTCATTGGCATTTTGCTGCCGGTGGCCTGTATGAAGACGATTCCAGCGGTGAAAGTTGCAGAAGAATCCATGGTTCAGGGTTGTGCCCACATTGCAACTCTGGCGGAAAACATAGATCCGGGCAGGATTTTAGACAATTATCGTCCGCCTAATCACCAGGATGAGATTCTAAAACGGGCAGCGAACTTAGGCGCCACGCATGTTGTCTGGCTGTATGACTACCGGATGGGCTCAGCTGCCGATGCCTATCGATGCGATTTCTAGCCGGTAATCAGAAGCCTCCGTTAACTAAATTTGCTTTTGCAATGCAAAAGGAAACCTTTAATACCTAATTGAAAATAATGCATATGGCTAAAAGAAAGATGTATAACACCACTTTGGATGCTGATTTGATCAAAGAAATCAGGATCCTGGCCGCACAACTCGAAAAACGCCAAAACGATCTTCTCGAAGAAGCCATCCAGGACCTTCTTGAAAAGTACAAATTCAAACAACCGGCAAATTAATCGCTATAAATACTTGATTTTTATCATCTCATGGTGCTATGAGACCCCCTGAGGTGATTTGATGAATTCAAATCCTGAAAAAAGAGATCATACGCGCTTCGATTATCAGGCACCTATTGTTCTCGAAGACGCCAAATTCGGTGTGTTACAGGGAGCCCGAATGTTCAACTACAGCGACTTCGGGCTTTATTTTGAAACCGATCACTTCTTAGCCCCCGGTACCGATATTTATGTCGGCATTCCCAATTCGCCCTACACCCCCGATCCCGATGTTTATGAGCGCTATCATGCGGTTATAAAATGGCGCAGGCCATTGAAGAGATCGTCTTTTTATTATGGCTATGGCATTCGTTTTTTGGATACCGACCCTCTGGACAGACCCATTCAAAGAGGCATTGAATCCCGTAAACATCCGCGTAAACCCTGTACGCTACACGTTAAATACGCAGTGGGTCGCAAGGTTTATCCGGGTGAAGTCAAAAATATCAGTTTGGGCGGCCTGTTTATTAAAACCAACGAAAAAGACGGTCTGGAAGTTGGCACACCCCTTCAACTGGCCATTCCCAATCAGAAAAAAGGCAATATTATTCGACGTTACGCCAGAGTCATATGGTCGAATCGAAATGGTTTTGGGGTAGAATTTCAGCGGATTATTAAAAAAATAATACCGGGTCGCGAAAGGCATTGATTTTTGCTTGACATGACACATTGTGGTATTGTAGTATCTATATGCGGCTTATGCCGCGAAGTCGTTAATCGGTTAACCTATAAACTTAACCCTTAACACTTTCCTCTATCCCGAGCGGCCCATTCCCCATGGGCCGCTTTTTTTATTCAAATGTTCTCATGTCCGCTGCAACATCTTGACAGACTAAAACAGCAACTTATTTTTAAGGAGAGGTGGTTGTTTGTGAACCTCCTTCAATCTCCTCGTTCTGCTGGGTGGTTCCTAGGAACCACCCATTTTTATTTCATTTTCCGCAGGCGGCATCTATCGATCACAAAGGTGCGATGGTAATATGGCTGTGCTACAGATATATTCCGATTATATTTGACCCTGGTGTTATTTCATCACCGGGCGTGTTGAACAGTTGCGGCGCGAATTGCAATTGGGGATCCAATGGCTGGCGTTTCCGCTCCACCCGGAAACCCCGCCGGAAGGACGCACCCTGCAGGATCTGTTTGCCGGGCGCGCTATCGACATTTCTCGAATGCTGTCCCATCTCAAACAGGTGGCGCAGGATCTGCAGTTGCCCTTTGGCGATCGGCAAATGACCTACAACAGCCGACGGGCACAGGAGTTGGGAAAATGGGCCGAACAAAAGGGCAGGGGCGACGCATTTCATAAGGCGGTTTTCCGGGCTTATTTTGTAAAGGGTGACAACATCTATGATATGGATACCCTGGCCGCCATCGCCAATTCGGTCGGCCTTGATGGGGATGATACGCGCGCGGTGCTGGATTTGCAGGCTTTTAAGGAGGCCGTGGACCGGGATTGGCTTCAGGCTGCCAAAACAGGAATCACCGCGGTTCCTTCCTTTGTCTTCAAAGGGCAGATCTTGGTGGGGGCGCAACCTTACACTGCGCTGAAAAATTTTATCTTACAGCAACCGTCCAATCCTTGACCGGCATTGTTGCGACTGCTGCATCATCTTCGCGAAGCGAAAAGGTCGTATTGAGGAATCCTGCATGAACGCAATTGCATTTATTATCCTCGGCACCCTGCTGGCCGATTTCATATTGAATCTGCTGGCTGACGGGCTCAATCTGAAAAACCTCCGCACTGAGTTGCCGAAAGACTTTGAAAACATTTATGATGCCGAACGCTATCGGCAATCCCAGCAATATCTCAGGATCCACACACGCTTCGGCTGGTTCGTTTCTGGATTTAATTTAGTGGTTCTGCTGGTTTTCTGGTTTGCGCAGGGGTTTGCTT
>JASFGN010000059.1:0-9479 GCA_050123735.1 Desulfobacterales bacterium
GCGCACGCCGGTTCGGGCTAAAACCGTGGCGCCGGTGGTAATGTCGGTGGCCGCATTGGTGATAAAAATCTTGCTGCCATTGATAACCCATTCGTTGCCATCTAAAACGGCGTTGGTTTGCGTGTTGCCGGCGTCGGAACCCGCATTGGGCTCGGTCAGGCCGAAGCCCCATAAGGCCTCACCGCTGCAAAGCTTGGGCAAATATTTCTTTTTTTGCTCCTCATTGCCAAAGTAATACAGCGGACCGATCCCCAGCGAGTTTTCAGCGGCTACGGTGGCGGCATGAGAACCGTCAACGCGGGCAATTTCCTCAACCGCAATGATATAGGAAATATAATCCATGGCCTGGCCACCGTATTTTTCGGACACAAAAATCCCGAACAGCCCCAGCTCGGCCATTTTTTGCATGGTTTCATACGAAAATTCTTCCTTTTCATCCAACTCCCTGGCAACCGGCTTGATCTCCTTTTCGGCAAAGCTGCGCACCGATTCACGTAAGATCTCATGGTCAGTCGAAAGGCTAAAATCCATAAGCGCTCCTTTATCGTCGGAAAATTCAATCGTCATTAAAAAGGGTCATTAAACGAGCATTTGTTTGCATGCTCGAATATGTTATAGTACCTGAAACTGGCCCATTTTATAGGCGCAAGATCTCAAGTTGTCAATTGTTAATAAACAGATGACAGATGATGAAAACGATTGATGAACACATTGTCTGAAATCGGATTTCTGTCCTCTGATTTCTGACTTCTGGCCTCTGAACCTGAAAAAATGCCCGAACTTCCGGAAGTACAGACCATTGTGAACGACCTCAACGCAGCCGGCCTTGTGGGCCAAACCATAGAGGCGGCAAGGGTTTTCTGGGCCCGTACGATCGCGCAACCGTCGGCAAAAACGTTTTGTAACCGCATCAGGGGCCGGAGGATATTAGCCATTCGGCGCCGCGGCAAATTCATTATTCTCGATTTCCAGAACAATGGCCATTTGCTCATGCATCTGCGCATGTCCGGCCGCCTGCATCTGGTGACTGCCGAACAGACACGCAAAAAGCATGAACATGTCTTGCTGCATCTGGATGGCGGGCAGCAGTTGCGCTTTCATGATACGCGCAAATTCGGCCGCCTCTATCTGACGTCGAATGCGGATCCCATCCTGGGTCGCCTGGGGCCCGAACCGCTGTCAAAGGGGTTTACGCATCAAAAATTGATTCAGCGTTTAACAACGCGCAAGCGCATGTTAAAACCGTTGCTGCTGGATCAGACCTTTATCGCCGGACTGGGTAATATTTATGTCGATGAGGCTCTCTGGGAATCGAAGATTCACCCTTGCCGCATAGCGGCTTCTTTGTCAGAAACAGAAATTCGGGCGCTGCACCGCGCCATACCGCGGGTGCTCAAACGGGGCTTAAAAAACCTGGGAACTTCATTGGGAACCGGTAAAACCAATTTTTACTCTGTTGCCAAACATCAGGGCCGCAATCGAGATCAGTTGAACGTCTTCCGACGTACCGGCCAGCCCTGCCCGCGCTGCGGTAAGGCAGTCGAGCGAATCATCGTCGGCCAGCGCAGCACACATATTTGTCCTACTTGTCAGAAAACAGATAGCAGAGAACAGAAGGCAGCAAAAAACGTCGGATAATTTGTTGATGAATTCGGGTTTTTATCGTCTGTCATCTGTCGTCTGGCTCCTGTCTTTTGAACCAATGAACGGAAGGATTGAACGATGCCCACCGGTGCCTGCGGTATTCAGTGTGATGTCTGCAAATTAAATTTGCTGGGTACCTGCTCCAGCTGCGGCCCGGGCACCAGTTCCCAGGCCGCACGAAAGCTTGCCGCCCAGGAACGGCTGCTGGGTGGTACCTGCGCTATTCTGGCCTGTGCTCACTTGAACCAGATTCAATACTGCCTGCGGGATTGCCCTCAATTTCCCTGCGATAATTTTACGCAGGGGCCTTATCCGTTTAGCCAGGGGTACCTCCAGATGCAGGCTCGCCGCCGCCAGCAATATCCGCCGGCATACGCTCCCGATCGATCACCGGTTGAAGTACCTGAGCATTTTTGGGACGAGCTGCACACCAGGGATCTCAATGCCCTATGCAATTGGTCGCTTTTCAGATTGGAATCGCCCCGGCAGCTGGTGTTTCATTTTCTAAATGAAGATGTGCTGGTGGATGTGGCCGAACGCTGTCTGAAACGCGATGACGGCCGCGGCTGGGAAAAGACGCAGGACCCGCTGCTGGAGCTGGTGACCGTTATTTATCTGAATCATGTCAAAAAACTGTATCCTTTGGGTTCTGATATCGTGGGCGTCAACGATCTGAAGGAAGCGCATTTTTTCCAGGGACCTCACGTCCTGCAGACCGACCCCCTGTTGCAGCGCTACGGAAAGGACATCCGCGGCTTTGAAGATGCCGCCCGATTTTTAGAGGGACGACCGCTTGATATGGCCGATGCAGCCTATGAGCTGTTGCCCTTTCCGCGCGTGCCGCTGTATTATTTGTTCTGGCAGGGGGACGCGGAATTTGAAGCGCGCATTTCGGTTTTATTTGATCGCTCGATTGAAGCCGTCTTTTCTGCGGATGCCATCTGGGGACTTGTCGGCCGGGTGTCCACGGCCCTGCTGCAGGGACCTATCAACAGATGACAGAAGTCAGAAAACTGAAGAAAGCAAGTCATGACCGAGACATGGATATCACGATTCCATCTTTAGGCTCTAGCGTCTGTCTTCTCTTCTCTGTCCCCTGACCTCTGGTCTCTGACATCCGACCTCTGATAACAATTTGCAGCGCATAGGGGGTGACGCCTTTCGTGCTGATAAAGCCGGGCATAATCCCCCGTGCTGTGCCTGCCAAAACCACGCTTTTCTGTGACCCCATCATTTATCAGACACACCGCATCGATTAATTAAAGTTTTGGCCGATAGTGCCCAATTAATCATTCAGAATCCGTGCGTTGATTCCGTATCGCCGGACCAAAGTTATACATTTAACTGAAATTACAGTATTTTTTAATGATAGTGGGGCAACTCATGAACAAAAATAGCGGATTTGGACTCATTGAGCTTCTGGCAGCGCTCGGGGTTCTGGCCATTATCCTGGCCGTGACCCTTCCCAATTTCCTGGGCTGGCGGTCTTTTTCCGGCTGACTTTCACGTAAGTAAAATCCATTTTAAAGAGCCATCAGCGGACTGGTGGAAGGTTTGGTACGATGGCGCGGAACTGGATTTGTGGATCGTTAACACCAATATTGGGCGAAACCTTATCCTTTTTTATCAAAACGGCAGGGGCAATCGGCATTGTTTTTGTGCTTTTGCTCTGGGGTTGCCAGAATAGCGATTCGTCGCCAAACGCCAGCAGTCCCGAAAATGATGTGCGGCTTATCGGAACCTGGCACCAGATACGCCTGGGTATACAGGATGTTTCAGATCGGAATGTGAGGCTGATTATTACCGCTGGCACATTGACGATGGCGGCCCCCGGTTGTCAGATCAGCGGCGAATATACGACCACTGACGATCAGATCCGTTTTAAGATTACAGCGGCAGACGGCGAACGCTGTGAAGAGGGCCAATCCAGGGGCAAAATCGAAAGTGCGCGGTATCGCATCAGCGACTCCCAATTAACGCTGATCCATCGATCGGGAGAGATGGAAATCCAGACGATCTTTAAACGGGCTGATGACAGCCAAAATACGTAAGGCGAATGTCGCAGCGGATACTTTAAAGGAACCGACATATCATGCCTAAAAAAAACAAAACAATCCTGATTCCGCTTTGTGGAATCTGCCTGCTGGCTATTGCTGTTTTGCTTGGCCACCTGAGTAAAACACCACCCGAGACAGTCGACCCGCAGGTTTCGAAGACAGCTGTTTCAAATGCAGGGGTGTCTCAGACACCGGCCGGGGCGCCCACAGGTCGAAAGCTGGACAAAAAATCGGTAACTTCAACACAGGTAAGACCGCTGGATACCCAAAACAGCCCTTTTGTTTTTTATCCTGATAAAATCATGGACTTGCTGGGTATCGACGCCGATTTGCTGAAATGGCATCAGGAAACCTACGAGGCCATTTTGAGTCCGGCCGAATATGAGGCTCTGTTTGAATTCAAACCTGAGGATGCCGATCAGATTATCGACGCGATGGTGAATGAATCACCCCGCTACAGTTTTATCTTGAATCAGGAAATCCCGGCCAAGGAAGTCACCCTGCAGGTCCAGGCCTATAAATTGGAGGAGGTCAATGTCAATTTTCTTTACGAGAAAAAAAATTTTGAAAGGGATACGCTGATTGAGCATCTCAATGCCGGCGAGATAACGCCGGAACAAATTGAGCCGCTGTTTATGGAAATTGAATCGGTTTACATCGAAGAATGTCGCAAAATCCTGACCGATGAGGAGTTCAAACTGATCTTTGACGATCCATCCGAACAGGGCTTTTAGCTGATGGAGTCCGGCTTGCTGCCCGATCCGGATGAAAAAAAGTAACCGCCTGAAACTGCAGCAACAGAGGCAAAAAATGAAATTGCACACCACACTGCTGATAGGTGCCCTGATATTCCTTCTGGTTTTCTTTTCGGTTGCCCAAATGAATGCGGCGGCAACTCAAGACGCAGCATTTGACTATCCGGCATCGGTACTCGAAGCCGCAGGAATAGCGCCTGCGGATATCACAAAACATCGCAGCAACTTTAAAAATGATACGGTTCATCGTGAATGGATGCAGCATGTCCATTCGCTTTTGCCGGATCTTGACGCCCGAACTGAAAACACCGTCGTCCACATTCACAGCTCGTTTCTGTACATCAAAGCGGCGTTGGATACTGCATACCGCAAACGCAAAATAAACCGGGATACATTTGAAAATCAGGTGGGACAGCTGTTTAACTGGTTTCAGAATGTGCATTCATTGGTTTTGAATCCAGCGCAATACCAGGCCATTTTTACAGAGCCGGAAGAAGAAAAAGCGGACGAGATTGACGGCGCCGATGAGCCCTTGGGCTTTCCGGTCGAAAATACAACCACCAGCATCGAAATGATCAAGGAAAAAGTCGATGAGCGCACCATCGAAGCGATCAGGGCGCTTCATCAGCAACGCAAACAGGAGATGCCGTCATCGTCAAGGCACACCGGGAAGGAAGCCTCCCGGCTCAGGAATTTGAAAATATAAAAAATGAGCTTCATCGAAACTATATCAGCAATTGCCGGAGTATCCTGACAGACGAGCAGTTTCGGTTGCTGTTTGGCAACGGTGCGAATTAGGTTTGTGCCTGTCGTGATAAAAGGTAGCCAGAAGCCTGGCCCTTGTCCGTGCGGCGTATTTAAGACCCTTAGAACTTGATGACGCCGATATAGTTTTCAGGGGTAATCGCCCGTAATTCGTCTTTGACCGCCGGCGAAACATCCAGTGAATCGATAAACTCGGCAATGGCCTTCTGATCGATGATTTTATGGGTGCGGGTCAGCGCTTTTAACGCTTCATAAGGCCGGGGATAACCTTCGCGGCGCAGAATGGTCTGGATGGCTTCGGCGACCACCGCCCAGTTCGTATGTAAATCCGCACGGATGACGCCGGCATTTAAGATCAATTTATGCAAGCCCCGCCTCAATGACTTTAACCCGATAAGCGTATGCGCCAGCGGAACGCCGATATTGCGGGTTACAGTCGAGTCGGTCAAATCCCGTTGTAATCTGGAAATCGGAAGCTTGGCGGACAGATGCTCGAAAATTGCGTTGGCAACCCCGAAATTGCCTTCCGCGTTTTCAAAATCAATGGGGTTGACCTTGTGGGGCATGGTAGAAGAGCCGACTTCTCCCTTCTTTATTTTCTGTTTAAAATAATCAAAAGAAATATAGGTCCAGATATCGCGCGCCAGGTCGATTAGAATCGTGTTGATGCGCTTAATCGTATCACAAAATGCGGCCAGATTGTCGTAATGATCGATCTGCGTCGTGACCCTGGAGCGCACAAGGCCAAAAGTTTTGTTGACCAGTTGATCGGCAAATGCAATCCAGTCGACATTCGGATAGGCCACCTGATGGGCATTGAAATTACCGGTGGCGCCCCCGAACTTGGCTGAAAAAGGAATGGTCTTTAACAGATCGAATTGAACCGCCAGGCGATCGACAAACACGTAAAACTCTTTTCCAATGGTGGTGGGTGATGCCGGCTGACCATGGGTGCGCGCCAGCATAGGGATATCGGCCCAGTCTCTGGCTTTATTTGCAAGGTCTTCATAAACTTCATCAAATGCCGGCTTGAGCACTGCCCGGTATGCTTCTTTGATGGAAAGCGGCAAGGCTGTATTGTTGATATCCTGGGACGTTAATCCAAAGTGGATAAACTCTTTGTAAGCTTGCAGCCCCAACTGGTCAAACTTATCCTTTAAAAAGTACTCGACGGCTTTGACATCATGATTGGTGACCTTTTCAATATCTTTGACGCTGGCGGCATCTTCAAGAGAGAATTCCTTATAGATCCTGCGCAAAGATTCAAAGGCTTTTTTACCGACACCTTTTAGCGGGGGCAACGGGATTTCGCACAGGGCAATAAAATATTCGACCTCGATTTGCACACGGTAGTTAATCAAGGCCCCCTCTGAAAAATATTTTGCCAGGGATGCCGCCCCCCGCCGGTAGCGACCGTCAACCGGAGAAATCGCTTCCAAGTTTGAAAAATTCATCGAAAGGCTCCTCTATCCAGAGCAACGGGTTTATCAAAGAAGTGCAAACACGACGCAGAAGTATAAGAGACAAATTGGTTCAATCCAGGCAAACAAAGCAGAAGTGAACCGTTGCTCAATGATAGAATCCGGCTATGATGGCGCTACCGCGACTCCCCATGCTTCTTTTATGAAGAAACCGGTGGAAACTTGGTTAAAATTCGATGAACCACATCGTTTACCGTCTGCGTTTCGACTGTCGGATTCCGATTGGGATCTAAAATCGTGCGCGTCTCACCCCACCAGATGACCCGATTGGTGCCGGGGTCAACAAACTGCAGGATCAGCTTTCCTTTTTCAACAATCAGATCCGAATCGAACCCGCGCCATGCGGTGGTAAAAATCTTGGATCTGACGCCGTAAATTTGGACCAGGAAGTCGGGGTTTTGCGTCGACCGTTGCACATTTTTGGCCTGCAGGACCGTATGGATGGCCGTTTTGACCCGCTCCATCATCAGATATTCGATGCCAACGGTTGTCGGAATCGCGCTCAGGTCGTAGGTTCGCAGATTTGAAAAATCCACATTCACATTGTAATCCCAGTTAACCGTCTTGGGGATTTCGATCGTCGCTGCACAGCCGCTTAAAATCACCACCAAACCCAACACAAGTATTTTTTTGAAACCGCTCATAACCGACCTCCTTTGATATTGAAAAGATACGTCCGCTAGATCGCATCATGCACCTTAATTTAATAGCTTCATCATAGTCAACAAATGTTCAATAGTCAATTGGCAGGTGAAAGCCGCTATTCAATCGCTGTTTGAAAAAGGCGTGGTGGATACCTTTGGGGCCTGTCTCACACCGGAGGGATACGAACCTGCCCGGAAGGGCTGAGTCGATGGCGCAACCGGGTAAATCGTTGCTGGATTTGATTGTTGTTGACACCGATGGCCAGCGCCCTGCGGCTACCGACCATGACCACCAGATGACGGCCCCGGGTGACGGCCGTATAAATCAAGTTGCGCTGCAGCAAAATATAGTGCTGGGTCAAAATGGGTAAGATGACAACCGGATATTCCGACCCCTGTGATTTATGAACGGAAACCGCATAGGCCAGTACCATCTCATCTAATTCGCCGATATCATATACGACCTGACGACTATCAAAGCAAGCCGTTATGCGGCGCTCATCGGGCTGAATGGCAGAAATACGCCCGATATCACCGTTAAACACCTCCTTGTCATAGTTGTTGCGGATCTGCATCACTTTATCATTGACCCGGAAGGTGCGATCCCCGCGCAAAATACCCCCGCTTCCGGGATTTAACACCATCTGCAGCTGATTATTGAGATTGACCGCTCCGACAATGCCTTTGTGCATCGGTGTCAGAACCTGGATATCATCAATGGCATCGAAGCCAAAGCGCTGAGAAATGCGTCTGTGGGCGAGCTCTAAAATAATATCCAGAACCTTCTGGGGATCTTCCTGCTCGATGAAATAAAAATCATTCTGGGGATCTGAAATTTCGGATTGATTGATAATCGGCAGTTTACCTGCATTGATTTTATGGGCATTGACGATAATCCGGCTGGTTTTGGCCTGGCGGAATATCTCGGTCAACTCAATTACGGTAACCGCGCCGGATGCAATGAGATCCTTGAGCACATTGCCGGGGCCGACCGATGGCAGCTGGTTGACATCACCCACAAAAATGCAGCTGGCGGTGGCGGGAACCGCCTTGAGAAGATGGTACATCAGAACCGTGTCGATCATAGAGGTTTCATCAACAATCAGCACATCACACTCGAGCGGGTTTTTTTCATGTCTTTGAAACCCGAGCTTATGGATGCTGTATTCCAGCAGGCGGTGGATCGTTTTGGCCGGGTGGCCGGTCATTTCGCTCATGCGTTTGGCAGCTCTGCCGGTCGGTGCCGCCAGCATGATTTCGACCCTCATCTGCAGAAAAATTTTGAGAATGGCCTTGATGATCGTGGTTTTACCGGTTCCCGGCCCGCCGGTGAGGACCAGAACCTTATTTTCGAGGGCAGATCGAATGGCCTCCCGCTGTTTTTCAGCCGGCTGAAATGAAAGCTGATCCTGGACCCACTGGATTGCCCGCGTCGAATCAACCGCGCGCATGGATTTCGGTGTGGACAGCAGCGCCCTCAAACGATTGGCAATGCCGGTTTCACACTGATAATATCGGGTTAGGTAAACCGCCTTATTATTTTCTGTAAAGTCTTCAATGTTTTCGTTTATATCTTCAATAACGATCTGTTTATCGGCATGCAGGCGACCGATGGCCGCCACTATCGGCTCTCGCTCGACGTTTAGTATTTCGCGGCAGCGCTCGATCAACGGCTCACAGGGAAAAAAGACATGTCCGTCTTCGGATAGCTGATCCAGGGCATAAACCACCCCGGCTTCTACCCTTACACCGGCATCATTGGAAAAACCGAGCTCTTTGGCGATATTGTCGGCCTTTAAAAATCCGATCCCGAAAATATCCGTCGCCAAACGATACGGATTTTGTTTGACCACTGCAATCGAGCGATCCCCGTAACGTTTAAAAATTTTGGTGGCATATGTAGCGCTGACACCGTGGCTTTGCAAAAAGATCATCACATCGCGGATTTCCTTCTGCGCCTCCCAGGCTTTGGCAATATTGGCCAGGCTTTTTTTACCGATACCTTTGACATCCGCCAGACGGCCGATCTGATTTTCAATGACGTCCAGTGTTTTTTCGCCGAATCGTTCGACGATGCGCCCGGCCATTACCGGGCCTAAGCCTTTGATCAGGCCCGATCCCAGATATTTTTGA
>JASFGN010000060.1:0-9333 GCA_050123735.1 Desulfobacterales bacterium
CCATACAGGAAACCGATAGCGGCGTGACGGTCGTTCTGGAGGGGGACATTGAAAAGCCAGAGCAGCAATATGACAGGGTCCTGGTGGCCATCGGACGCAGGGCCGCTTCCGCCGATATCGGACTGGAAAAAACGCAGGTCGAAGCGGATGACCGCGGATTTATAAAAGTCGATGATCAGCTGCGCACCACCGATGAGCGCATTTTTGCCGTGGGCGATGTGGCCGGCGGACTGATGCTGGCCCATAAGGCCGCCCGTGAGGGCAAAATTGCAGCCGAGGTGATTGCCGGACAACCCTCCGCCTTCGATGTGCGGGCCATACCGGCCGTCGTATACACCGATCCGCAGATCGCCTGGTGCGGCCTGACCGAGGAAGGGGCCCGGGCTCAAAACATTCCGATAAAAGTCCAGCGATTTCCCTGGAAATTTTCCGGCCGTGCCACGACCATGGGTGCGCCCGAAGGACTGACCAAGATTCTGGTTGATCCGGAAAGCGGTCGGATTGTGGGCGTTGGGATATGCGGTCGCGATACGGAGGGGCTGATTTCCGAGGGTGTTCTGGCCATTGAAATGGGCGCCCTGGCCGAGGATATGGCTTTGAGCATTCACCCGCACCCCACGCTCTCAGAAACAGAAGGCGAAGCCGCCGAGTTGTATCTGGGCAGCGCTACCCACATTCTGTCTAAAAAGACAAAATCATAGGGTGCCATTCCGGAAATAATTGACAAAATTAGCGCGCGCTACTGCCATGTCATTTTCTGTCCCCCGCACGGCGGGGTCAGAAAACAGCATGCCCTTCCGGCAAAATTAGCGCAGCCCGCTTCCTGTCGTTTTTACAAGCCATCTCAAAAATAGTAGATACCGCTCAAGAACAAGGTAGAAGTCGATCCGCCGTCGCCTTAATAAGCGGCTATTGCGGGACAAGCGCAAAAGCGCAGCATACCTGCAGTATGTGAGCGTTTTAAGGAGGCTTCTGACGCAGTTATTGAGTGTAAGATGCATTTTTGAGCTTGTAGTTCAGTTGCCGAATACGGCCGCATTGACAAACGGCCTTGTTTTCGATATGCGTGTGACGCTGGTCATTGCTAACGCAAGCGGTGCCAGTTTTGCCATGCGAGGAGCCCTCGATGAATGCCAAGCATGATGATAATGCCAGCGATCAAGATTTTCTGTCAGCGTGGATGAAGACGGCCGGTGATCTGTGGGGAAATATGTTCCGGGTCTGGTCCGATGCTGCCGCTACCTTCCAACCCTCCGATGCGTCTTCAAGCGACGCATCCGGTCATGTCCAGATCTCACTGGATGCCGTTCTGAAATCCTGGCAGGTCCTGTCGTCAACAATGGCGCGACCGGAAGTCACGGATTCCCTTTTGAAGGGGGCCGGTACGACACCCGACATTCTCATGAAGATGGCTCAATCGAGCCTTGCCGGTTTTCTTGAGTTTCTGCAGAAGTGGTTTGAACGGGCCGGGCGGATTGGCAAGTCAACCGAGGCGTATACGTTTGAGGACCTCGATAAAAATGCCTTCAGAGCCTGGACCGAGATTTATGAGAAAGAATTCAGACAATTTTTCCATATTCCCCAGCTGGGGTTGACGCGTTTTTACCAGGAAAAATTGCACCGGACGCTGGATAAATTCAATTTGTTTCAGGCCGCCACAGGTGAATTCTTCCGGCTGCTGTATTTGCCGATGACAAAGTCTTTCAGCGTTATTCAGGAAAAACTCGGCCAGCTCTCGGAAGCAGGCGAACTGCCGGAAGATTCAAAACAATATTATCAAATGTGGATAAAAATACTGGAGGGCCATTACATGACCCTCTTCCAATCCGCCGAATACATTGAAACACTCGCCAAAACGATGGACGCCCTGGCTGAATTTTCCGCTGCTAAAAATGATCTGCTGCAGGATCTGCTGAATGCGCTGCCCGTCTCCACCCAGAAAGATATGGATGATCTCTATCACGAAATTTACCTGCTGAAAAAGCGCATAAAGGCATTGGAAAAGAAATTGGATCGTAATCCCAAAAAAGCTGCGGGGTGATGTCATGAGCGAGCCTAAAATTCCAGTCGATCTTATCCTCTCAAAGCTGGTCGAAGATGCCGATAAGGCGCGCGCGCGGGCACACAAGGCCTCGGACGTCCTTCTCGGGCCGCTGGATTCTGAAATCGCCACAACGCCATATGAGGTTGTCCACCAGGAAGACCGCGTAAGGCTAAAGCACTATATCCCCGTGACGGACATCAAATACAACACACCTCTGCTGGTGGTTTACGCGCTTATCAATCGCGAAACCATGCTGGATCTTCAACCGGGAAGAAGTGTGGTGGAAACATTGCTGGCACACGGTGTCGATCTGTATATGATCGATTGGGGATATCCGACCCGCAAAGACAGATTCCTGACCATTGACGATCATGTAAACGGCTACATGGATACGATGGTGAATTTCATCCGGCAGAAACACAATCTGAAAAAGATAAACCTCATGGGCATCTGTATGGGCGGAACCTTCTGTGTGATCTATTCGGCTTTGAACCCCGGTAAAATTAAAAACCTGATAACCACGGTAACCCCGACAAATTTTGACACGGACAAGGGACTGTTGCACGTATGGATGAAGGCAGTCGATCCGGACCGCCTTACAGATACCTTTGGCAATATATCCGGCGATGTCATGAATTTCGGCTTTCTGCTGCTGAACCCCGCCCGCCTGATGATCGACAAATACGTGGGATTCTTTGAGAATATGGACAATAAGAAATTTGTGGAAAATTTCATTCGCATGGAAAAATGGATCTTTGACAGCCCGGACCTTCCGGGGGAAACATTCCGGCAGTTCATCAAGGATTTCTACCAAAAAAATCTGCTGATCCAAAACAAGCTCGAAGTGGGCGGCAAACGGGTTGATCTGAAAAATATCAGCATGCCGCTGATCAATTTTTACGGCAAATACGATCACCTTGTTCCACCGGAAGCCTGTGAGCTATTGACGGGCTGCGTGGGCAGTCAGGATGCAACTGATGTTTGCCTGGAAACCGGGCATATCGGTATTTATGTGAGTTCAAAGTGCCAGGCAGAGTTTGCGCCCCGGATCGCCGCCTGGCTGGCCGAAAGAGATGCACCGGAGCAAAAAACGCGCAAGAAAAAATCAGCTGCCTTAAAGAAGTCAACCACCAAGGCCGCTAAAAAAACCAAATCATCCCGGCGGCCCCGCAAGCATGCCCGACGAACCGGACAGTGAGGAGCGTATCTATGGCAAAAGAAAAGGATTATTTCAGAACATTTTGCAAGGTCAGCAAGGCCTTCGGAACCACCCTTTCCAGTGAAAAACTCCTGGATCTGATCGTTCAGAGCGCCATCGATACCATGGATGCCAAGGCGGCCTGTCTGTTTATGGCCGAAGCCGAAGCAGATGTTTTTGTGCCGGTGGCCCAGAAGGGTTTGTCGGATAACTATCTGCACCAGAAGCCTTTGAAGGCCCGGCGGCTGGTCAAGGCGATCATCAAAGCGGGCCATCTGCATTTTCGGGATGCAACCTCCGACCCGCGCCTGGAACATCATGACGCCAAAAAAGCTGAAGGAATTGCGTCGATTTTAAGCGTACCGGTGATGGTCAGAGACCAGACCAAGGGAATTTTATCGCTGTATACCGCTGAGACCAGGGATTTCAGCAAAGACGAGATCGATTTTCTGTCCGCTTTGGCCGAGCAGGGCGGAATTGCCATCGAGCATGCCCGGCTGCTGGATCGCATTCAGAAAAACGCCACGCTTTTTCTCGATCTGGCTTCAAACATTAATTCCAGTCTGGATATCAAAAAGATCTTACACAATCTGACGGTCGATATCAGCCAGGCGCTGGGGATGAAAGGCGCGGCCATCCGCTTGCTGGATAAGCACAGCGGCGACTTGAAGCTGGTGGCCAGCTACGGCCTCAGTGATGAATTTTTGAACAAGGGACCGGTATCTGCAACCCAGAGCGCCGCGCAGGCCCTCAAAGGTGAAACACTGGTGATCAAAGATGCGACCACAGACAAACGGATTCAGTACAAAAAAGAGATGAAAAAAGAAGGCATTGTCTCTATGATCGTTACCCCGATAAAGTCACGGGATGAGATTATCGGGGTGCTGCGGCTGTATGCGGGTGTCGAACGGGAGTTTCCACCGGATGTGGTCACCATGGTTCAAGCGCTGGCGCACCAAGGCGCTCTGGCCATCCAGAACGCCTCCATGTATCTCTCACTTCAAAAAGCCAAGGAAGATCTGGAAGAGGATATCTGGAGCCACCGCTCCTGGTTTTAGAAAATGAAGATCATTCCTTTTTAAAAGCGTTGCCCAGACTGTCCATCAGCTCCTGGAATTGATGTCCCTGCTGTTCCATCATCTTGATAAAGCCATCAACCGCATCGGCATAGGGCAGGCCCTTTTCACCCAGCAGACCTTGCAGTTGCCGGATGGTTTCATCCTGCGCGGCAACTTTTTCCTGGAGGGCCGCACATTTTTTTTCCAGGCGTTGATACTCGCTTTTGGGAATGACGCTCATGAGGTCGAGCCACTCACGATACGATCGTCTGAAATTTTCCGAGGCCTTTTCCCAGGCCCGGGCATAATCCGGCGAGGCCGGCGGCAGCCCGTTCATGCCGTAGAATTTGCGAAACATGCGCGTTAAATCATCAAATCCGCTGAATCCGCCGCCCATCCAGCGGGCCAACTCCTCAAGCTGTTTCTGACCTTTGGCGGCATTGAGAAAAAAATTTCCCAGGAATTCAAGAAACTGCCTGTCCATGATTGTCCTTCTTCGTGTCGGTAGTTGGCCGCCCTTTTTAAGAGCGGGATTCTGAGGATGCGCTGTCCAGATCCAGCTGAAAGCGAACCGGTCCGCGCCAGTTCCCGTCTCCAAAACGGGTATGCAGCGCACAGGCCGATTCGGGGTGGGACCACGACGTTGCGATGGCCACATGCCCTTTTGGAAAGGGCGTGACTTCGGCTTCTACGTAATCCAGCGGCGCCAGCGCGGTTTGCTTTTCCACCAGATCATCCCCCTCTCCATAGCAGATCAACCAGGGGATGGCCATTTCCTTGAGGCGCTTTAAATTGAGCTTTTTACCAAACAATTTGACCGGAAGCGTCCCATCATCTGAAATCGGAACATTATAGGAGGCAAAACTGAGCTTGGTGATTTCCAGGGGAAGATCGAAACGTTCATTGTTCAGCCAGAAATTCAGGCCGGCCGCGGTTTTGCTGATTTGAAAATCTTTCTTGCCCTGCTGTCGGGCAAACATCATCAGGTCCCGGTAAAATGCGGCCACCGGCGATTCGGCCTCGATGCTTTTGAGCTTGTAGACCCAGCCCATCAATTTGCCGTCCGCCACCGAATTGCCGTTGGGCAGCTTTTTGGTGCCGTAAGCCAGGTCGTTAAAGCGCGGGGGTAATGTTTTTAAAAAATTGGCCAGGCCCTTGCTGCGCGTACCGTCCATCGGGGCAACACAGGTAATAAATGCGTCCACCAGCCCGTCCAGCTCGCCGGAAAGCAGATCACACAAACCGGAAAACCCGCCCTGGCAATAGCCGTTTAAGGTCACCGGTTTGCCGTGGCTTTGCATGACGGTCTCGCAAAACAGCCGGGTATCTTTAGCGTCATCTTCAGCGGTCATTGTTTGAAGGGCTTCGGTGGTTTCGATATCTTTTAAAATTCGGATGTACGTAGGAATTCCCCGGTTGGCAAAACAGTGGGCATAACTTTTGTTTTCGCCGGGCAAAAAGCCCAGGATATTGGCGCCCAGCACATACGGGGGGATGATGATGACGGGCTTGCCGGATTCATTCATTTGTTGGGTTTTATCCGTCGGAGCGATGCGGTAAAGGTAGAAACGGTCCGTTTCCGCCACCCGTTTATGTTCTCCCAGCTCAAAATGAAATCCGTATTCGGGCTCAATGGCCTGGATGGCCCGGGGGTAAATATTGACGACCAGGTCCATGAGGCGCGCCTGGCGCTCGACAAAGGCGTACAAATCCTCGCCTTCCATGTTTAAAAACGTATTATAGAAAGCCGCCATGAAGCTGCCCATTTCAAATTGGGCATAGCCGTTGATGGATTTCATTCCGCCCAAAAAGCCGCGGTTGAAAATATTCAGATTGAAATCCAGCAGCTTCAGGTAGGCTGCCAGGCTGTCCAGGGGGGCGGTTTGCGACAGTTTTTCGTTTTCCACCTGTTTGAAATAACTGGTGGAAATCAGATAGGGAATCATGAAATCGCCGGCATATCGGGACAGGCCGGCCAGGTAGTTTTGGGTGATGCTGATGAGTTGATAAATGGCAGATATGTTTTTGTCGAGGGTTTGGGTCAGAAACGAGGAATAGTCAGAAGGTTCTGTGCGTTCGTTCATGAGGCGCCACTCCTATTCAAATCGGCTGCAAGGTTCATGGCCACACAGCCATGAACCTTGCATGCATCCGTTTTCGCATCCAAGCGTCTTATTCATCGGAGCCGGCAAAGAACTCCTCAACTTTCTGATAATTGTCGTCGGCCATTTTTTTGAAATCTTCACAGCCCTTTTTGTAGGACTGCATCCAGTTTTCAATGGCTTTGCGGCCCTCTTCGGGGATCCAGGTCGCCTGCTGTAAGAAAGTCGTGACCATTTTCTCATTCTGTTCATAGACCATGGTCATCGCATTGAAACTGTTGTCAAAAGCGGTTTTGTTAAATTGAATCATCTGTTTCGCGATTTGTTTTTGATCCATCATTATCGCCTCCTTTTTATGGGGTGTTATAATATTTTCGCGTCATTTATTTTGCGGCTGCAAAAAAATCGTCACATTTGGTGAAGACATCATCCATTGCCAGTTTGAAATCATGGCGGGCTTTTTTAAAAATCTGGGTCCACTGAGTAAAGAGACGGCTGCTTTCCGCCGGAACCCAGGTGGCCTGCTCAATAAATGTGTTGGCGCATTTTTCCGTGTGGTCCTGAAGCATAACCATGGAATTGTACATATTGTCAAAGGTTGTTTTTTGAAAGTCCATCATTTGCTTTGCAATCCGACTGGCGTCCATGTTAAGGTTCCCTCCTGTTTTGTGAAAAGTTTCTAACTATTTTTTCTGGTATCATAAGGATCCCCATTTGATTTGTCAATAAAAAATTGTGCATTGCACAAAATATTTTTAATCTCTTTTCTGCTTGCAAAAAATTCGATTTGTGATATATGCTATTGAAATAATATATAAATAATTAAATTGCGATATGCCTCTTGAAAAAGGCGGTCTTTTAAAACAAAAAAAATGTTGCAATATGACAATGAATGAGAACGCGCAATGGCCGAAAAAATTCTGCTAAAAAAATATGCCAACCGACGGCTGTACGACACGGAAAAGAGCCGCTATGTGACACTCACCGAGGTTGCCGAGCGCATCCGCAATGGCCAGCAGATTGAGGTCATCGATGCCAACACCAAAGCGGATGTGACGGCCTTCATCCTGACCCAGATCGTATTGGAGGAAGCCAAAAATAGAAACGTGCTGTTGCCGGTGCCGTTCCTCTACATGATCATTCGCTACGGCGACAATGTATTGGTGGATTTTTTTGAGAATTATCTGCAGCAGGCCATCAAGAGCTACCTGGCTTACAAAAGCTCGATGGACGATCAGTTTAAAAAATGGCTGGACATGGGAATGGATTTCTCCGAGGTGGCTCAGAAAAGTTTGATGAAAGCAAACCCCTTTCAATCTGTCTTCGAAGAACTGTCCAAAGAAAAAAAAAGCGCCAAAAAGAAGCCTGAAAAATAGCCGAGCGTATTGCCGCCCGGCAACTTTTACCTACCTTTAAATCAAAGCATCCGCTTTAGAAGCCATTTTAAGACCCTTTTTTCGCAGGCATTCCCCGATCACTCCGGTCCAGGATGAACCGGGCGATTCTGGCATAAACCGACTTGAGAATTTTTTCGGATCGGAACAGGCCCATATGGCCGGCGTTGCAGGTCAGGCTCAGTTTATCGCCCGCCTTTACGGAGTCGATCAATTCCAGGTGAGCGGTTGCCTGGAGCGGCGGGGCAATATTATCCCGGCGACCCCCCAGCGCCCAGATAGGGACATGGCCGGGGTAATCTTTAATACCGATGTTTTTGTTGCCGACAGAGAGCTTTCCCCGGATGAGATCATTTTTAACGAATATTTTTTTATAGGTGTCTTTGATAAAACCGGCCGGAAAGTGATGGACAGTATGATACCACCGGTAGAATGCCATCTGGCGTTCGGCTGATTCGGTGTTACCCTGCTTTAAATCCTGCAAAAGGTGCTTGAAGTTCCTGGCATGTTGATCCATTCCCAAAAAATAAAACCCTAAAACCTGAAGGGCCCCATCAAAGCATTGTCTTCCATGACCCGGGCGATGGGCGCCAATTTCGTGACCGCAAAAGCGCATTAACGCGTCTATAAAATCTTCTCCCATCAGCCGGGCAAAATCGGTTAAAACGCCTTTTTCTGCTTCGGTGTGCATGGGGGATCCGGCCGAGCCGAAGGTTTTTGCCAGCTGGGGATTCAAAATCAGAGTGCTCATCAGCAAAGGGCCGGGCTGGCAGATGGCAATCAGATGAGGCGGATGGCCGGTGCGTTGCGTCAAAGCCGCCAATACGTTTTTGTACTGGTCAATCTGGCCGGCAAAGCTTTCCCAGTGTCGCTTTTGATTCACATAAAGCGGGATATCATCGGCGCATTTTTGCTCAACGAGCGCCATGCGCGTGAGCCCCTGATCTCTCAGATAGAGTGCCACCCGTTCGGCAATATTGGAATGATGTCCGGCGCGGGGCGCAAATACCACCGTGTAATTGTGGAGGTCATGTTGGATATCGTTGGAAATGTCAATCACCCTTAGACCCGGCAGGTCAAGCAGGATGCGGGTGTCGTCATAGGCCTCCGCCCAATCCTGGACCGGCAGCGGTTCGGTAAACAGGCCGATAAATTCAAGCTCCCCCTGTCTTTCCCGGCGCATGGTTTTGAGCGGGCTCAGTAAAAGGTTTTCAAAGGCTGCTGAAAAATTTTTATGTGCCCGATGCTGGAGTGTCACCAAATGGTTAAAGGCTTTTGGGAGGCTGGCGTCCAGCAGGCGGCACCATCGCCGCGCCAGTGCAAATCCCATGTTCTGAAAATTGTTGTTCAGATCGAACCCCAGCGAAAGGGATCGGATCCCGTAGTCGAGCATTTGTGCAGCTGTACCAAGGGGGACTTTCATTGCTTCAAGGCTGTTCAGCGTGCAGGGAAATCGGTTCATCAGGTTATCCGGCATAAAAGAGCTCCTTCGGGTTCAAAGTCGGGATTCCAGAAAATGCAAGATATGTGCCGATTC
>JASFGN010000061.1:0-9256 GCA_050123735.1 Desulfobacterales bacterium
GATCCGCTCGGGCGCAAAACCGGCCCGCAGACCGCGGTAAAGTTCTCCCCCCGATACGATGTCCAGACCGCACCCGCGATCGGCAAATAATTTTAGAATGGCCGAGTTGGTGTTGGCTTTCGCAGAAAAGCACACCAAATGGTCGATTTTCTCAAAGGCTTGCCGAAACGCTTTTAAATGGCGGGTCAGTGTCGCATGGCTGTATAGATAAAACGGCGTGCCGACTTCCGCAGCGATCTTTTGTACCGGAACATCTTCACAGTATAATTGATTTTGGCGATAGATGAAATGATTCATGTGGACCCTTTATAATTATAATGGAATCGAGTTTATCTCAATTTCATTAGTGGTCGAATTGCACAAGGTTTGAATCCTTGCTGCCGATTCCGTATTTATCATAGACAATCACTTTATAAATATATCGATAACCGGAATCGATCTTTTCATAATAACGAAGCGTGCGGGGGTCTGCTTTTTTTAAGGCTTTTTCATGGATCGGTATCTCGGCCACGGTTTCGAAACGCACCGGACAATTTTCGCACTCGATTTCATGATCCGATAATACGGCTCGCAGCACTGAAACCGAGGCCGGCTTTGAAAATTTGCCATCTGCTGTTGCGGGATGGGTCCAGCTGAGTTCAACCCGATCACCCTGGATCGCATAGCGCAGATCTTCTACTGCCGGCGGCAACGGCCGTTTCGGCGGCCGCGGTGGCCCTTTTCTGCCGCAGCCCAGGCACACAAGGCTTATCCCGCCAATCGCCACGAATAGACACACCAGCCATTTGCGATGCAGTAAACGCCTCTTATTTGGGAGCTCGCATTTAAACACAGGTCATTTGTTGTCTGTTAGCGCTTCTTCAGCTTTTTTTCGGCGGCTCTAATGGCGGTCTTCACCACCCGGGTGGCCGTACCGCCAAATGTGATACGCCGATCGATCATCTGTGAGGTCTTCAGAAAGTCGAAAATTTCGGCTTCGATTCGGGTTGAAAATCTCTGCAACTCGGCCAAAGAAAGCTCATGCAGTTCTTTGCGGTGGCGAACGGCATAACCCACAATCTGTCCGACGCAATGGTGAGCCTCTCTGAAAGGCATGCCTTTGGTGACCAGATAATCCGCCAGGTCGGTTGCATTCAGATATCCTCGGCGGGCGGCTGCCTGCATGCCGGCTGTGTTGAATTTTATCTTCGGAAGCAATTGCGCTGTGATGTCAACACATGCGCTCAGAGTATCGGCCACATCAAAAAGAAGTGCTTTATCCTCCTGCAAATCGCGATTATAGGATAGCGGCAAAGATTTCATCAAGGTCAGCAGGGCCATCAGGTCACCGAACACGCGACCGGTTTTTCCTCTGACCAGTTCGGCAACATCCGGGTTTTTTTTCTGCGGCATGATGCTGCTGCCGGTGGCGAAAGCATCCGGCAATTCGAGGAAGTTAAACTCGGATGAAGACCACATAATCAGCTCTTCCGACAATCGGCTTAGATGCATCATGCAGATACTGGCCGCGGATGCAAATTCGATCATGAAATCGCGATCGGCCACTGCATCCATACTGTTGGCTGAAACCTTTTTAAATCCCAGTAGCCCGGCGGTGTATTTTCTGTCGATCGGATGGGGTGTGCCGGCAAGCGCCGCGCTACCCAGCGGCATGACATTGATTCGGACCAGGCAATCTTGAAGGCGCTCGGTATCCCTTGAAAACATTTCGTAGTAGGCCATCAGATGATGTGCCAGCAAAACCGGCTGGGCCCGCTGCAGGTGGGTGTAGCCCGGCATCACCGTCTCAACATGGCGTTTGGCCACGTGCACCACAGCCTTCTGTAAGCGGCCCAGAAGCTGGATGATCTCAGCAACCGTATCCCGCAGATACAGCCGCACGTCCAGCGCGACCTGATCGTTGCGGCTTCTGGCGGTATGCAGTTTCTGCGCCACCGGGCCCACAATTTCAGCCAGCCGGGATTCGATATGGGTATGAATATCTTCCAGGGCATGGTGAAATTCAAATGTTTGGGCATCGATTTCCTGTTTTATTTTGTTAAGGCCGGCCGTCAATTTCCGGGCCTCTTTGGCTGAGATGATGCCGCCTTTTGCCAGGGTTTTGCAGTGGGCAATACTGCCCTGAATATCATAGGCATACAAACGCCGGTCAACATCGATTGAAGACGTAAATGTTTCGACACTTTTAGCGGTTTTTTCTTGAAAGCGTCCGGCCCAGAGTTTTTCTGACATGGCGATAACGTTATGGGGTATTCGTTATTGTTCGATTAGTTTTTGAATCCGCAATCTCAGTGCGTTCAAGCGGATAAACCCTTCGGCATCTTTCTGGTTGTATACCTGGTCGTCTTCAAAAGTTGCAAAATCTTCCCGATACAGAGAACAATCGGATTTGCGACCCAAAATGCGGCAGTTGCCCTTGTACAATTCAAGACGCACGGTTCCGGACACATTCTGCTGGCTCATGTCAATCATGTTTTGTAACAGTTTCATCTCAGGTGCAAACCAGAAACCATTGTATATCAGCTGGGCATATTTGGGCATCAAAGAATCCCGCAGATGGACGACCTCGCGGTCCAGGGTAATGGATTCCATTGCCAGGTGCGCGGCACGCAAAATGGTGCCGCCAGGGGTTTCATAAACCCCGCGGGATTTCATCCCCACAAACCGATTCTCCACCAGATCCACCCGGCCGATGCCGTGCTTGCCGCCAATTGTGTTTAGGGCCCTGAGCATATTTGCCGGCGTCAGTTCGCTTGCATTCAACCGGACCGGATTGCCGTTTTGAAATGTCAACTCGACGATTTCGGGTTCATCCGGTGCCTGCTTGGGTGAAACCGTCAGGGTAAAAATGTCTTCAGGCGCTTCGGCCCATGGATCTTCAAGAATGCCGCCCTCGTAGCTGATATGCAATAAGTTGGAATCCGTACTGTAGGGCTTGTCATGGGTGGCCTGCACGGCGATACCATGCCGGGCGGCAAAATCCATCAGGGCGGTGCGTGAATTTAAGTCCCACTCCCGCCAGGGCGCAATTATCTTGATGCCGGGGTCATGCGCCAGATACCCCAGTTCGAACCGGACCTGGTCATTGCCTTTACCGGTGGCGCCGTGGCTGACTGCATCGGCTTTTTCAAGGTGAGCGATTTCGATCTGGCGTTTTGCAATCAGCGGCCTGGCCAGAGACGTACCCAGCAAATACTGTCCTTCGTAAATCGCATTGGCGCGAAACGCCGCAAACACATAATCTCTGACAAATTCCTCGCTCAGATCCTCGATATACGCCTTGGTTGCGCCGGTCTTGTAAGCATTATTCTTGATTTCTTCCAGATCATCTTCCTGACCGATCGCGGCTGAAAACGTGACGACCTCACAATCGTAGGTTTCGATAAGCCACTTCAGAATAACCGATGTATCCAGCCCGCCGGAATAGGCCAGCACCACTTTGCTAATTTTAGAAGTCAAAATACTTCCCTCCGCTTTCCGTTATCCCGTTTAGAGAGTGAGAATTCAATTCGCTTACATCGATGGTAGAAGCGATGATATTTTTTTAGATAAATCTATTTACTTAACAGGATATCCAAAATGGCCTTGTGCATATGGAGCTTGTTCTCGGATTGATCCCAGACAACCGATTGCGGCCCTTCCAGGACCGCTTCGGTAATCTCTTCCTCGCGATGGGCCGGCAGACAGTGCATCACGATGGCATCTTTGGCGGCTTTTTCCATCAGGGCTGCATTCACCTGGTAAGGGGCAAATATTTGTCTGCGCGCCTCCTGTTCGGCCTCCTGCCCCATACTGGCCCAGACGTCGGTATTGACGACATCCGCATCTTTAACCGCGGCGACGGGATCCGTGTCAAGCTTAATCCCGGCCTTGGATTTTTTCAGGGCGGCGGTCACAATTTGTGAATCCGGGAAATACTGCTCGGGACACGCCAGATGAAGCTCGAATCCCAGGACGGCGGCTGCATTCATCCAGGATTGGGCCATATTGTTACCATCTCCGATCCAGGCGATTTTCAAATTTTCAAGCGGTCCTTTATGTTCGATCACCGTCAGCAAATCACTCAAGACCTGACAGGGATGGTAGGCATCCGTTAAGGCATTGATCACCGGAATGGTGGAAAATTTTGCAAATTCTTCGATCGTCTCCTGCGAAAAAGTGCGAATGGCCAACGCATCCAGGTAACGCGAAAGCACCCTGGCCGTATCTTTGATCGGCTCAGCCCTTGACATTTGCGTATCTTTGGAACTGATAAACAGCGGCGATCCGCCCAGCTGCACCATGGCGGTCTCAAATGAAACCCGGGTGCGCGTCGAGGGTTTATCAAACAGCAGCCCCAGGCTTTTACCGGCCTGCGATGGTTGGGCCTTACCTTTACGATACGCTTCTTTGAGCTCAGCCGCCCGCTTTAAAAAGGCTTCACATTCTTCTTTGGTCAGGTCAGCCAGTGTCAGCAGATGTGTCGTCATATCGATACCCCCGCGTTTGCTTATATTTGAATTCTCTTTTCTTTCGCCACGCTCACTGAATCATGAGTTTGCATCCCGCTCTGAGCAGGATGGAGGACTCATTCAGCTATCGATTTAATGAAAACGCCCCGACCCCTCAGTTAGATTGAGCATGCGCCTGTTTCAACGCGTCGGGGGATTCGTATCTGTCGGCATTCACATGTCAGCAAAAATGTTGTCGAGACACGCAATCAGCCGATCAATTTCTTCCCGGGCAATGATCAACGGCGGAATAAATCTTAAAATGCGATCCTGAATGCAATTGATTAAAAAACCCGCTTGCATACACTGCCTGACGATCGGCGCGCCGTCAATCTTAAGCTTCATGCCCAGCAAAAGCCCTCTGCCCCGTACGTCTTCAATCACGGCATGCCGATCTTTCAAGGCCAGCAGTTGCTCTTTGAAATACGCTCCGGCAGCCCTGCCCTTTTCGATAACCCCCTCTTCCGTCAGAATTTTGCAAACTTCCATGGCTGCGGCCGTCACAATGGGTGTTCCGCCGAAAGTCGATGCATGGGCCCCGGGTCCAAAAGCACCGGCAACGGATTCCCGCGCCAGCATGGCGCCGATGGGCAAACCGTTGGCCAGTGCCTTGGCCAGCGTCATGATGTCCGGTTCGATGCCAAAATGTTGATAGGCGAATAGCTTTCCGGTTCGTCCCATTCCGGTCTGAATTTCATCAAATATGAGCAGCGCACCCGTATCATCGCAAATCTGCCTGACCGTTCTCAAATAATCTTCATCCGGGCAGCGGACCCCGCCTTCACCTTGAATGGGTTCAAGCATCACAGCACAAGTAGCACCGCCGATGCAATCCCGCAGTGCCCCGATATCGTTGAACGGCACAAAATCAAAGCCCGGTAGAACAGGATCAAAGCCTTTTTTAATTTTTTCCTGACCCGTGGCTGAAAGCGTCGCCATCGTCCGACCATGAAACGAGCGCTCCATGGTGATGATTTGAAAGCGATCCGGTTCTCCGCGGTCTTTGAAATATTTTCGCGCCAATTTTATGGCCGCCTCGTTGGCTTCTGCGCCGCTGTTGCCGAAAAAAACGCGATCGGCAAAGCTGTTGTCCACCAGCCAGGCCGCCAGATCCACCTGGGGCAGTGTATAATACAAATTGGACACGTGCAGCAGCGTTTCAGCCTGCCGGGAAAGAACTGCGCTGATGCGCGGATGGGCATGGCCCAGATTACAGACAGCTATGCCGGCCACAAAGTCGGTGTAAGATCGCTCCTCTGTATCCCAGAGCTGGCAGCCCTTTCCTTTCTCAATCGCAATCGCAAACCGCTGATAGGTGGCTGCCATCACTCGATCGGCGCGTCGCATGAGCGCTGCGGTCATGCCATGACCTCCGTTCCGATTCCGCTGTCTGTGAATAATTCCAGCAAAATGGAATGCCGCTGGGTGCCGTTGATAATTTGAACTTTTTCAACACCGTTTTTGATGGCTTCAAGGGCGAACTCAATTTTGGGAATCATGCCGCCTGAAATGCGTTGATCGTCAATCATTTTTTTTATCCGGTCCGCGTGAATTGAACTGATCAGGTGACCATCGGCATCCAGAACGCCGTCGACATCGGTCAGCAAAATAAGGCGACCGGCCTTGAGCGCCATGGCAATGCGACTGGCCACCAGATCCGCATTGATATTAAAGGTTTCTCCGGCTTTGCCGGCGCCCACCGGCGCAATAATGGGAATAAATCCCTGCTGGGTGAGCTTTTCGATAATATCGGAGTTGATAAGGGTAACCTCTCCGACCAGGCCCGGATCAATGATTTCCGGCGGCTTGGTGCTGTCGGGTTGCTGTACGATTTGAAGCTTTTTTGCCTGAATCAAGTTGCCGTCTTTGCCGCTCAGACCGACCGCTTTGCCCCCCTGCTGGTTGATCTGATGCACGATGGCCTTGTTGACTTTACCGCCCAAAACCATTTCAACCACATCCATGGTGCGTTCATCGGTCAGGCGCATTCCGCGCACAAATTGAGGCCGAATCCCCATCTGGTCCAGCACCGAATTGATCTGAGGTCCGCCGCCGTGCACCACCACCGGATTCAGACCGATAAATTTCAACAAGGTAATGTCGCGGGCGAAATCCTGCTTGAGCTGCTCGTCGACCATGGCATGCCCGCCGTATTTGATCACAATCGTCATGCCGCTAAAGCGCCGAATATAAGGCAGCGCCTCGATAAGAATATCGGCGACATTGGGGTGGATATCACTTTGGCTTGGCGTCATTTTAGCTTAACTTGAAAAAAATGTGTTCTTGCAAATTTCGTTTTCCGTTTCCGCTTCATAAACGACTGTAAAAAGATAGGGCGCAGAGCAGCGCGCATGGTGTTTAAGATTTGAACCCGGCCTTCTGCTATTCGAAGCCCTTTGCCCCATGCACCATGCCCTCTGCCTTATGGCCCGTCGCGAATGCCGCTCAGCGACAGAAAACCTGACTGACGCTTAAACGGCGCTAGAGGATGTACCGACTCAGATCTTCATCGTCTTTAATATCCTTTAGTTTGGACTCCACCGCATCTTTGCCGATCACAATCCGCTCGCGGGGCAGATCCGGCGCCTCGAAAAGAATGTCTTCCAGCAATCGCTCCATGATGGTCTGCAATCTGCGCGCACCGATGTTTTCGGTTCGATTGTTGACCTCTTCGGCAATCCTGGCGATGGCTTCAACCGCATCGTCTTCAAAGGCAACGTCTACGCCTTCTGTTTTCAGCAGGGCCATATATTGAAGCAGCAGGGCATTTTTGGGTTCTGTTAAAATTCTGACAAACTCATTTTTGCCCAGCGCATCAAGCTCAACACGGATGGGAAAACGACCCTGCAATTCGGGGATTAAGTCAGAAGGTTTAACCGTATGGAACGCACCGGAGGCCACAAACAAAATATGATCGGTTTTTATCGGACCGTATTTTGTCGTCACGGTGGATCCCTCGACAATCGGCAGCAAATCTCTCTGAACCCCTTCGCGGGACACATCCGGCCCCTGGGCGCTGTTGCGCCCGGCAATTTTGTCAATCTCGTCCAGAAAAATGATCCCCGACTGTTCCACCTTTTCGATGGCCTGCTTAACGACTTTGTCCATGTCGACCAGCCCCTGGGCTTCCTCCTGAGCCAGGATCTCCATTGCCTCGGGCACCTTTACTTTTCGACGTTTGGTCGCTTTGGGAAATATACCGCCCAGCATATCTTTAAAATTAATGCCCATCTCTTCCATGCCGACATTTGAAAAAATTTCGACCATCGGACCGCTGCGGTCGGCCACATCCAGATCGACAAATCGATTATTCAATTTGCCGCGCCGCAACATATCGCGCAGCTTTTCACGAGTTGACGACGATTCCTCAATTGCAGAGGTGACCAGTTCAAACTGAACTTCTTTATTGTCTTCGGTCCGCGGGGTCACCGCTCGACCCGATTTGGGCAGCAATAGATCCAGCATGCGCTCTTCGGCAGCCTGCCAGGCTTTGTCTTTTACGGCTTCCTGCTCTCGTGACTTAATGATATTGACCGTTAATTCGAGCAGGTCTCTGACCATGGACTCAACATCGCGCCCGACATAGCCCACTTCGGTAAACTTGGACGCCTCCACTTTTGAAAAAGGTGAATCCGTCAGAAGGGATAAACGCCTGGCAATCTCCGTTTTGCCGACACCGGTGGGGCCGATTAAAATAATGTTTTTGGGCGCAATCTCATCGCGCAACTCTTCGGGGACCTGCTGCCGACGCCATCGATTGCGCAGCGCAATGGCAACCGCGCGTTTGGCTTTACCCTGGCCGATAATGTATTTATCCAGTTCCTCGACAACCTCAGAGGGCTTTAATGGATTCATTTAGAGTTCCTCTACCACAATATACCCGTTGGTAAACACGCATATAGAAGCTGCGATCTTCATGGCTTCTTCGACAATTTCACGGGCGCTGATTTGGGTATGCCCGGCAAGCGCCAGCGCCGCTGCCTGTGCAGCCACACCCCCGGATCCAATCCCAATGATGGGGCGATCCGGTTCAATCACATCACCATTTCCGGAAATCAGGTACATTTGCTTCTCATCCACGGCCACCATGAGGGCTTCAAGTCGTCTCAGATACTTATCGGTTCGCCAGTCGCGGGCCAGTTCAACAGCCGCGCGGGTCAGGTTGCCGTTGTACTGCTCGAGTTTGTGTTCCAGACGCTCGGAAAGATTCAAGGCGTCCGCCGTGGCACCGGCAAATCCGACAATAATTTTTTGCTCGTAGATCTTTCTGACTTTTTTAGCCTGATGCTTGATAATATTGTTGTTGAGCGTAATCTGTCCGTCACCGGCAACTGCGGCTTTGCCCTTGTGTTTGACCGCCAAAATGGTCGTCCCGTGCATACTCATCTTACACCCCTTTATCCAGATCACCGTAACAGTGCCAACGGTTTACTTCACTTTTGCGAATCTCTTTTAATCAAGGACCACGATCGCAATCCATTATGATCCAAGTTTTTGAATTTTTCCACACATTTTTATCAAACCCACCTCGGGCGGCATCCCATTACTTGCGCGGATGCGCCTTGTCATATGTCTCCATTAAGTGATCAATGCTGACATGCGTATATTTCTGGGTCGTCGAAAGGCTTTTGTGCCCCAATAATTCCTGCACGGCACGTAAATCTGCACCCGCATCCAGCATGTGAGTGGCAAAGGTATGCCGCAATGCATGCGGTGACACCGGTGTCAAAAGCCCCACGGCACTGACCAATTGTTTTAAAATTCTG
>JASFGN010000062.1:0-9243 GCA_050123735.1 Desulfobacterales bacterium
TTTGTTGCAGCCGTATTCTAAGCTTCTGAAGGCCAATTATTCCGAAACCCAAAATCATCGTCAATGAAACTGCACAGGGACGGAATTTCTTCCGATTCGGTTCCCTGGAAGTTAATTTAAACCCAACAAGGAGGAGGTTCGGCATGAAAAAAGCATTGTTATTGAGTTTGGTGGCATTGTTTGCCGCCGGGTTTATTTTCAGCACATCGGTGCTCGGCGCTGACATAGAGCTGGCCAAAAAATCGACGATTGAAAAAATCCTCAAAAGAGGTGAGCTTCGCGTCGGCTTTGAATCCGGCTACGTTCCGTTTGAAATGACCGATAAAAAGGGGAATTTTATCGGTTTTGATATGGACTACGCCCGCCGAATGGCCAAAGAGATGGGCGTTAAGTTCGTGCCGGTCAATACCGAGTGGGACGGCATTATCCCGGCCCTGATGACCGACAAGTTCGACATTATCATGGGGGGTATGACCATCACCCAGGAAAGAAACCTGAAAATCAATTTCGCCGAACCGTATATCGTCGTCGGCCAGACCATCCTGTTAAACAAAAAACACGAAGGCACGATCAAATCCTACAAAGATCTCAACGATCCCAAGTATATCCTGACATCCCGTCTGGGCACCACCGGTGAGCAGGCGATCAAGAGATACATGCCCAAAGCCACCTACAAATCATTTCAATCCGAAGCCGAAGCCGGACTGGAAGTGATCAACGGCAAAGCCGATGCACTCGTCTACGATCTGCCGTTCTGCGGATTTCTGTACGGCAGCCAGGGCAAGGGCAAAACGGTCTTTTTGGATGAGCCCTTCACCTATGAACCCCTGGCCTGGGCCGTCAACAAAGGCGACCCGGATTTTCTCAACTGGCTCAACAACTTCTTGAGGCAGACCAAAGGTGACGGTTTCTACGACCGGCTCTACCAGAAGTGGATTGTCGGATCCGACTGGAAAAAAGAGCTCGAATAAACGGCCGGAGTCAACGACCACCCGCACAGCGGGTGGCATGGATTTTACCGCCAAAGGCGGCAAAAGACAGGGGCGCGCAGTGCCCCGATCGTTGCGGGTGAAACCGGGTGCAAAGCACCCGGTTTGTTAAAACCCAATCGATACATTCGTTTGCCGGATAATCGAAAAGGCCGGCCGTTCCCCCGGGGAGCAGCCGGCCTTTTTGCAGATTGGCAATTTAAAATTGAGCGCTGAGAATGCGTTCGGATTTGATCCGGCAAATCTTCAGCCCTAACCCTCCAACCCTCTTATAAACGCCATGAAACCATCAAAAAAGCTAAGAGCAGCGGCGCGGCCGCAATCCTATTACTTGTGGGTGGGCGTCTTCTGTGTGTTTGCTGCGGTTGTTATCGGCCTGTTTTACTATGCAACTCAAAAAATCGAGTACGTTTGGCGCTGGAATCGCGTTCCGATCTATTTTGCCTACAAAGATACGATTGATATTGCATCGGAGATCGACGGCGACGTTACGACCATCACCAAACAGGGCGATACGGCCACCATCACAGTCAAAGGCTTGGATGAATCCGTTTCGTATAAAGCCCCGGCCGCCGGTGTCAGCGTCGAGGAAGGCGAGATCATTTCCATCGGCGATCAGCTGGCAACCTATACCCAGTGGAAGCCTGGACTGTTGATCGTGGGCCTATGGTTCACGCTCAAGATCAGCGTCCTGGCAACCCTTTTCGGTGTCATCATCGGCATCATCGGCGGTCTGACGCGTATTTCAGGAAACCCGGCGCTCAAATGGACCACGATGGTCTATGTGGAAGTTATTCGGGGCTCGCCCCTGCTGGTGCAGATCCTGATCTGGTACTTTATTCTGGGCACCGTCTTCAATGAGCTGCTGGCCGCCTATGGGTTGGGGAGGATTCCGGCCTGGTGGTACGGGGTGGCGTCTCTGGCCTGTTTTGCGGGCGCCTATGTCACCGAGATCGTCCGGGCGGGCATTCAATCAATTCATCGCGGGCAAATGGAAGCCGCGCGCTCACTGGGCATGAGTTACGGCCAGGCAATGCGGTATATCATTATGCCCCAGGCGTTGCGCCGGATTCTGCCCCCTCTGGCAGGCCAGTTCATCAGCCTGATTAAAGACTCTTCGCTGCTGGGCATCATTGCCATCCGGGAATTGACCAAAGCCGCCCGGGAGGCCGTTACGGCCAGCCTGCAGCCCTTTGAAATTTTTATGTTGTGCGCTGTACTGTATCTGGTATTAACCTTTACCTTATCCATGCTTGTTCAACATTTAGAAAGAAGGATGGCCATCTCGTGATTGAAGTCCAACATGTCAATAAGACGTTTCATGTTCCCCATGAGGTCAAAGCCCTGGTGGATGTTTCCACCAAAATCAAGGCCGGCGAGGTCGTGGTGGTCTGCGGGCCCTCCGGATCAGGGAAAAGCACCCTTCTCAGATGCCTCAATCGTCTCGAGAAGGCCGACTCGGGCCACATTTTTATCGACGGCGTTGATGTGCTCAATCCCAAGACGAACATCAACAAGCTGCGGGCCGAAGTGGGGATGGTCTTTCAGTCCTTTAACCTTTTCCCGCACAAATCGGTGTTCGACAATATTACCCTGGCCCAGAAGGTGGTCCGCAAGCGCTCGAGTGCAGACGCCAGGGAAAAGACCGAATTCCTGCTTAAAAAGGTCGGTATCCATGACAAGGCCGGCGCCTTTCCGGATAATTTGTCCGGCGGCCAGCAGCAGCGGGTTGCCATTGCACGCGCCCTGGCCATGGATCCCAAGGTCATGCTGTTTGATGAACCGACTTCGGCACTGGATCCTGAAATGATCGGAGAAGTGCTGGACGTGATGAAAACCCTTGCCAAAGAGGGCATGACCATGGTGTGCGTGACCCATGAAATGGGTTTTGCCCGTGAGGTGGCCGATAGCGTGATATTTATGGATGAAGGCGCCATTGTCGAAGTCGGTACCCCTGAGCATTTTTTCAAAAACCCCACCCATGAACGCACCAAGCTGTTTTTGAGTCAGATCCTTTAAACATCAAAACAGCATCAAATGACTCTGGTGCTGTTTTGATGTGCTTTTCATTTCATTGGGCATCCACCAAATTCGAAACTCTAAATTCGAAAATCGAAACAATATTAAAATTCAAATTTTCTAATTTCCTAAACAGATGAAGTATTTGCAGGTATTTAAAAGCTGCGTGTGCGACTTTATAGAATTTTGAAATTAGATATTCGAATTTGTTTCGAATTTCGGTATTCGGATTTCGTATTTAAGAACTCCTGCCTACACCATATCTTGTACCCAAACTATTAAAATTATACCCTAACTTGTGTTTTTTCTTTACAAGCGCCCCACATCCTGATATGATTTGCCAGTGAAAATCAAAACCGTTTTTCCATCTTCTTGCAAGCCAAAATTTGCCTGAAAATGATTTGGAGGGCAAAGTTGTGGCTTTTTTTTAAGACACTTTCATCGGTATACCCAAAAAATCCGGGCACCCCAAAAGACTGGCTTGACCGATAAATTGATCCGGGGAGATCTTGATATATGAAATTAAAGAAACTTGAAATCACGGGATTCAAATCCTTTTATGATAAAGCCGGAATTACTTTCCCACAGGGCGTTTCCGCAGTGGTCGGCCCCAATGGTTGCGGCAAGAGCAACATCATCGACGCATTGAGATGGGTCATGGGAGAGCAAAGTGTCAAGCAACTGCGGGGCAAAAAAATGGAAGATGTCATTTTTTCCGGAGCCAACGGCAAGCCCCCGTTAAACATGGCCGAAGTCTCTTTAACGCTGGCCAACGATAATGGAGATAGCCCTGAGGAGCTAAAAGACTTCACCGAAATCAACCTCACCCGCCGCCTCTATCGCTCAGGTGAAAGTGCTTATTTTCTAAACAAACAACCGTGCCGGTTGAAAGATATTTACAATGTCTTCTGGGGCAGCGGACTGGGCTCAAAATCATATGCCATCATCCAACAGGGAAGAATCGGCGCCATTACCGATGCAAGCCCGGAAGAGCTTCGCTTTTTTATCGAAGAAGCCGCCGGCGTCACCCGCTATAAAAACCGCAAAACAGAAGCACTGCGCAAAATCGACGTAACCAAAAACAACTTGTTGCGCGTAACGGACATTATTTTGGAAATTAAACGTCAGATGGCCAGCCTCAAGCGTCAGGCCCGCAAAGCCGAGATTTACAATAATTACCGCATCCAGATTAAGGCCTTTGAGACCTTTCTGAGCCTGCATTACTACGATGATTATGCCCGCCGGATCCAGGAATCCGATAGCCTGCTGCGTGAACTGCAGGATCTGGATATCAGCCATACCACCGAGATTAAAAAACTGGATGCCACCGTAGAAGAAATCAAGCTCAAACGCTGGCAAAAAAATCAGGAAATATCCGAACAGAAATCGAATCAATATGAAACCCAGCGCAGTATCGACCGTATTGAAAACGACCGGCTCCATTTGCGCGGTGAAGTTAAAAGACTATCCGAAGAAGCTTCGGAGCTAAACGCCATACGCGCGGATCTGGAAGAAAAAAACCGGGAGATGCTTTCTGAAATTGAACAGGTCAAAAGAGAAACGGCTGAAGTCAAGGAAGAAATTGCCACCAAAAAATCCCGCATCAACGAGGAAAAAAAGGCCAGCGAAGACATCGCCGAAAAACTAGCAGCGCTCAATCGCGATCAAGAATCCGACAAATCACGCTTAATGGACTTGATCGCGCGGGAGGCACAGTACAAAAACATCTACCAGACCACGATCAATAATAAGGAAAGTTTGCAGAAACGCCTGGCAGGGATTGAAGAAGAAGAGAACCAGGCCCGCAAAAAAATCAAGGTCGCCCAAAAGCAGGAGGAAACAGCCCGCAAACAGCTGGCGACAATAAAAGATGACATACAGGGTCTGGAAGAGCAGATCGCTTCAGCCGGCGGTCAACTGACGCAAAAAAACAACGCCCTTGGCAAGCAGGTCAAATTGACCCAGACTCTTGAGCTGGAACGCAACACCGTTAAATCCAATTTTAATACTCTCAAGAAAATGGCCGACAATTTTGAATGGTATCGCGACGGTGTCAAGGCGATTATGAAGCCCGGTATCAGCGATGCGTCCACCATCAGTTCGACCATCTCCAATAAGATCGTCGGACTGATGGCTGATATCATCGAGGCCAAGCCGACATTTGAAGCAGCTGTGGAGGCGGTTCTGGGTGATGCACTCCAATACATTATCGTTCAAGACCAGGATGCCGGCCTCGAAGCCATTCATTATTTGCAGGCTCACCAGGCCGGACGCAGCGGCTTTATCCCGCTTTCCGCCATGAAACCGGCCGAAAACCTGCAGACGGATGCGCCCGTTTCCGGATCGCTGCTGATAGACCAGATTACTGTAAAGCCCGGCTACGAGGCCATTGTCAGAACCCTGCTCGGCCATGTGGTTTTTACAGACGGCATTGAGGAAGCCATCCAGCTGTATAATCGCAACGGCACGTCCAATACCATTGTCACCAAAAATGGTGATGTCATATCACCGCAGGGTTTTCTGATTGGCGGCAGCAAAGATAAACTAAACGGCATTCTGGCCAAAAAACAAGAGCTCAAAGCGCTCA
Organism: Desulfobacterales bacterium; assembly: GCA_050123735.1. GTDB lineage: Bacteria > Desulfobacterota > Desulfobacteria > Desulfobacterales > JAHEIW01 > JAHEIW01. Next base: position 5,596 of record JASFGN010000062.1, read on the forward strand.
ATCGACAGTCCATTGAACTCGATCAGAAACTGGAAGATGCCCGCTCGGATCAGAGCCGATTGGAATCAGAGGCGCGCCAGCTTGAGATTCAGCTGCAAAAACTCACCGAACAGAAAAACAACGCCGTCAAAAAAGAAATTGAGGCCGAAAAAGAACTGGTGCGGGCGTCTGAAGAGCTTAAAAATGCTGAACGTCACCTTGAAATCGTGATGCTCGAAAAAGAAAAGCTTCAGGGTGAAGCCAGCGATGTCGATGTCGAAATGACCAAATACAATTCAGCCCTGATGGAGTTGTCCGCTGAAGTCCAAACGGCCCAAAATAAGGTTTCCCATCTTTCGGCTTCGATCAACACGGTATCAGCTGAACTGGAACAATACCAGCAGAAGCTTGTCGATCTGCAATTGCAACTCACGGCATTAAATGCAAAATTGGAAAATGCCAACAACAGTTTGCGGCGATTAAGCGAATATCATAATGACAGCCTCAATAGACTCGAAAAATTGGGACAGGAAATTCGCACCAAACAGCAAAAGCAAGAAAGCGCCAAACAGCAAATAACCGCATACGATCAAAAACTGTCCGAAATGTATAAAAAGATGGAAGCCCTTGATCAGGCATTAAAAGCCAACGAGGCGCATTACGAGTCCATTGACGGGGAACTTCAGGACAGTGACAACAAAATATCCAAAATAAAAAGTGAACGTGAACACATCCTTGAAAAAGTCAGGCTGTTGGAACTGGAACAATCTGAGCGCAAAATCAAAAAAGAAAATGTGGCCAGCCGGCTTGAAGAAAAATACCGGACATCTTTTGCGGCCATAAGAGAGGGGTTCAATCAGGATTCAAAAGCGCACAAGCTAACCGAGGGTAAAACCATCGAACAGATAGAGGCGGCCTTAGAAACCGTCCAGAGAAAAATAGATCGAATTGTCGATGTTAATTTAGGCGCCATCAAAGAATACGAGCAGCTGAAGGATCGCTTTGATTTTCTTAAAGAACAACGCGATGATCTGGAGCATGCCATTGAAGATCTGCACAGGGTGATCAAAAAAATTAATGCGATCACCCAAAAACGCTTCCTGGAAACGTTTGATCTCATCAATGAAAAATTAAAGCAAGTCTTTCCAAAACTTTTTGGCGGCGGTCAGGCCAAGCTTATCCTAAAGGAACCCCACCTGCCGCTAGACACCGGTGTGGAGTTTATGATCCACCCACCGGGCAAAAAGCTGACCCGCCTGAGCCTTCTTTCCGGCGGTGAAAAGGCCTTGGCTGCAATTGCATTTATATTTTCAATCTTTCTGATCAGACCGGCTGCTTTTTGTCTTCTGGACGAAATCGATGCCCCCCTGGATGACGCCAATGTTTACCGGTTCAATGATTTACTCAAAATTATTGGCGAAAACTCACAAATAATTATGATTACCCACAACAAGCGCAGCATGGAATTTGCCGATACGTTGTTCGGAATTACCATGGAAGAAAAAGGAATCTCAAAGATTGTCTCCGTTAATTTTGAGACCGCGCAATCTGCCAACTAAACTTGGAGGCCCGGCTCCAGCCGTCTTTAAAATCAAACAGCGCAAAATTTGAGCTGATAGAATTTTCAGAACACATTTTAATTTCACCACGAAGTTCACGAAGGTCACAGAGAACGTATTTTTTTATGATTTTAAGTTCAACTTCGTCCATCTTCGTGTTTTTCGTGGTCAAAAGCAGATTTAAGATTTAATCAAGATAAGGTATGATTTTTCGCAAATCGAAAAAAAACAAAGCCGATACTGAAACGTCTTTATCAGAGTTAACTGAACACGGCACTGAAGACCAGCAGGAGCAAGCGGCAGCAGAGCCGTCCGCCGGCTACTTTCAGCGACTGAAAGAACGGCTCTCAAAAACCCGCAAAACATTTTCAGGTGGATTTGATAAGATTTTTTCGCACAAACAAAAGATCGATGAAGATCTTCTGGAAGAGCTCGAAGAATTATTGATTACGTCGGATATCGGCGTCCAAACTGCGTTGGCACTTGTGGAAAAAATCGCATCCTCGAAAATCGCTGATGTAGATGAAATCAAATCCGTGCTCAAAGCTGAAATTTTGTCCATTCTTGCGCCTCAGACAACGGAAACAGACGAAACTGTGGCCTCGCCACGCGTCATCATGGTGGTCGGTGTCAATGGAACCGGTAAAACAACTACCATCGGCAAACTGGCAGCGCGCGCCGCTCAATCCGGTCAAAAGGTCCTGATTGGCGCTGCGGATACGTTTCGGGCGGCTGCGATCGATCAACTCATGATCTGGGCTGAGCGTGCCAAGGCGGATATCGTCAAGCATCAGGAGATGGCCGATCCGGCCGCGGTTGCCTATGATGCCGTTGAGGCGGCAAAAGCACGGGGTGCTGATCTGGTACTCATTGATACTGCCGGACGATTGCACACCAAAGTAAATTTAATGGAAGAATTAAAAAAAATAAAACGCGCCATCTCAAAGACCATACCGGATGCACCCCATGAAGTGTTACTGATTTTAGATGCCACCACCGGCCAGAATGCAATATCGCAGGCCGAATTGTTTAATAATGCCCTTGGCGTTACGGGTTTGGCCCTGACCAAACTCGATGGCACCGCCAAAGGCGGCATCGTTATCAGCATATGCAATTCTCTGAAAATACCTTTAAAATATATCGGCATCGGCGAACAGATTGATGATTTACAAAAATTTGATGCCGCCAAATTTGTGGATGCCTTAATTTAAAATGGGTTTCCAGCCATCCTAAATAAACCATTTCGGGCAGCCGCCCGATTCGTAAATGTTTTAGAACCTGGATCTTGCGCGGGCCGGAGAATTTTCATAGGCGCGATTCAGGCAAAAAATTGAGACTCATAATTCTGTAAACGCTGCGATGCAGCCGTTCAGCGGAGATTATTTTAAAAAAAGTGTTGTAAAATGTAGATTTCTGTTGACATCGATTTTATCTTTCTATATGGAAACAGGCAAATAGGCGATCGGTTCGTATTCACCATTACAAAGGATCAACAAAACTAGAAGGGGGTAAAACACTATGACAAAGGCAGAACTTGTAGAAAAAGCGGCTAAAGATGCAAAAATTTCAAAAGTCGCAGCTGCAGCTGCGCTCAACTCTTTTATGGACGGTGTGACCAAAGCATTGAAGAAAAAGGACGGCAAGGTTACCCTGGTCGGCTTCGGCACTTTTCAGAAAGTTCGCCGTAAAGCCCGTAAGGGACGCAATCCGCAAACCGGCGCGCCGATCAAAATTAAAGCCGCCAACGTGGTTAAATTCCGACCCGGCAAAAAACTCAGAGACGCCGTGTAAGCATTCTAATTCTAAAATTAACGGGCGATTTATTATTCAGATAAATCGCCCGTTCTGTTTCTAAACCCGCTGGAGCTAAAGCCCAGCGGGAGTTATTCGTTATTTGTTATTCGTTAATTTTAAGTGGTTTAATATTATTTATAGAACCCATTTAAAAAATGTAAATAAGGGTTCATGGCAAGGCGCGGATCGGCGAAAAAGCGGAGCATACACGATAGGATGTGAGCATTTTGAGCCGGGCCGCAACACCGCCATGAGCACTTAGATGCGTTTTTGAAATGGGTTCTAATAGGAGATGTCGAAGCGTTTATACTCCCCG
>JASFGN010000063.1:0-9184 GCA_050123735.1 Desulfobacterales bacterium
CTTCAAGCAAGGATTCCGGCAGCGCCGCGCAATTGAGAACGATCATGGGCTCATCTTTCCGGGCCCCTGCGCGGTGAATCAATCGCGCGAGCAATTCCTTGCCGGTTCCGCTTTCTCCCAGAATTAAGGTGCTGGCTTTGGAATTTGCAACCTTAACGGCATCGGAGATCACTTTTCTCAGGGCCGGACTCTCTCCAACGAGTTCGTATTTAAGATCCAGCTCTTCCTTAAGATCCCTGATTTCTTTTTTATCGTGTTCGATTTTACGTGCGTTGCCAATGCCGACCGCAGCCAGTTCGGCAAAAACCGATAATCTCTTTAAATCTTCGCCCGTGATCTCACTTCCGTCGGCCTTATCGATAATTTCAACAACGCCGATAATTTCACCCATAACCTTCATCGGGACACAGGCGATCGAGCGCGTTTCGAATCCGATACTTTCACTGATTTCCTTATACCAGCGTGGATCCTCAGATACATTTGGGATCAACAGCGGTTCGCCCGTCTGGGCCACATATCCCGCAATGCCCTGCCCGATCTCGATTTCAAATTGTTTGACATCATCCTTTTTTTCACCGGTGGCCACTTTGAAATACAGTCGTTGCGTTTTTGGATCCAACAGCAACAATGAGCTGGCCTTGGCATCCATCATCCGCGTGGCGGTTTCAATGATCAGTTCGAGCAACTGATCCAGATCCTGCACCGATGATACCCAGGTGGATATTTCTCTGAGTCGATCAATGGAAATTTCTGCAGTGTTGGTATTGTTATCCATTTTTATACACCTTAAAGCAGCTTTCGAATGTATATACCGAATTATGTAAAATTGCGTCCGGCAAACTGCTCGCGCGGTCTCTGCACTTTATAATCATTAAAATATTAATGACTTAAATTCATAATGAACGCTCAGGACCTCTGTTTAAAAAACGCATTCATCTGGCCGTGTATTCACTTTTGTATACGAATTATAGCATACTTCGAGTTGATGTCAATTTATATTCAAGCTATTGTGCACTTTTTTGAATATATTTTGACTTCAATCGCTGAATCGTAGCCTGCTCCCATTCAACTGAATAGGTCAGAAAATATTTCATGCCGCCATACCAGGGGTAATTTACCCAAAAAGATACTCCAAAAAAATCGAAATAGGCCCGTTGGCTAACCTGGGTTTTCTGGCCTCCAGATCCGGCTGAGTTGAGCTGAATAGATCCGTGATGAAATTTTTGACCGCATTCCGCCGGATTTAATAGTACAAAATCCAGGCGATACGCGTCGGGGAAGAGCGTTGTTTGCCAGCGAAATTTGGTGTTGGGTTTGTGGGTATACAGATCTTTGCTGAAAACATCTTCGGTCACCACCACATTATCGTGCCGGCTGATGATCCGGTGAGCGATGATAAATTTGTTGGTTGTCAAGAACGTATTATCAAAATCTGTTTTAAACTTCCAGAAAATATCAACAGGGACGTCAACAACATATACGAGCTCATAGCCGCTTCCGCCCTGCCGAGGCGATGGGAGTTTTCGGATAAGCGGTTTGCCCTCGATCAGTTCGGCTTCATTTTCTTCCTGGGCCGGCAGTTCAATAGTCAGAAATGGCAGGAAAAAAAGGCACAAGACCCTCAGGATCAACATTAGCAGACGGATAGGCATGGGTTATCTCAGAAAGGATTGCTGGTCAATGCATGATTCATTCAGATGCCAGATGACATTGAACACACAACAGAGGCCAGAGAACAGATGAGGAATAAAAGGAAGTGGGCTCAGGACCGGCAAAACGCTATCTGTCTTCTGTCCTCTGACCTCCGTCTTCTGGCACTATGAAGAGACGCGAGAGACAATATGCTCACCGATCTTTTCAGCGGAGCGCCCGAACAATTCATCAACGGCAACGCCCTCAAGCAAGCGATCATCCCAGGAGATGCTGTTTTCTTGAACAATATTTTGGATATGTTCGTACTTGCCGCCCAGGGCTTTAATTTTAAGGTTTAACGGTATGTCATCTTTGAATATAATATGCAGCAGAAGCAAATTTTCAATGATGCTCGGTGAAGACGGCAAATTCGACAGGAACGGAATAACGGCAATGCTGCGATCATCCTTGCGGCCTTTACCGATATAAACGTTGCCTTGTCTGACAATAATGCGCTTGGTGCCTTTCAGCTGGGCATCGGTCTCAACGCGTGATTGAACATTTTCGGCAGCCCCGCGTTTGGCAACGACGTTAATGGTCGTTTCTTCGACCGGCTCGCCCAGCAGATTTAAGCCTTCAATACGATACAGAATAGATCCGCTGATATCGTGAATAATTTCCTGCAAATTTTTCAACACGATAATATTCTTTGCCGTTAGTTGCGAAACGCTGAGATTTTCCGCTGCTAAAGCATCAAATAATATGCCTTCCAGGCGCTCGCTGATCCGGCTGGTGCCGACGGTAACGGTTTTCGCCTGGTGTTTGATGGCATCCACCGGACGGGCGAGAAAGTTGATTGCCTGCCCCAGACAAGTGAACATCGTATTGATCATATTGGCGGCGGTGCCTTTGCGGCTGAAATCAAGTTCAAAATCAGAAACCGGCAAGCGTCCGGATAGATATTTGAGCAGCAAGGTTAAATCCGAGGTGACATCCGATCCGATGGCAGCCGGAAACTGTTTTTTCAGTTTTTGGGTTCTGAAGGCTTTATCAAATTGAGCGACTTTCTCCTGAAATGCTTTTTCAAGAATAATTTCATAGACGCTCAGGCCCTCGGCGGCATGCGTTTTGATGCTGGTTTGCAAATCCTCCTGGAAGCGATACAAAAACCGTGAACCCTCATTGATGGACAGCGCGGCATAATAGCCCCAGATGTGTCCCACGAGCGTATTCAGGACAGGGGCCAGGTGTTCTTCAACCGCCGGAACATGAAAAACATCGGCGGCATAGGGATTAAAACGATCTTCGCCTTCATTAACGATGACCACAGGGGTGGCCTTGTGGGCTTTGAATATGGCCGTATCCTTGATAATGTCACCGATGACGGTTCCTCTCGAACCGGCAGCGCACACGATAATCAGCGGCTCTGAAGACAGGTCAATGTGTTTTTTATCTTCAACATAATCGGAGGATATCGTTTTATAGCACAGCTCACTGAGTTTGATTCGAATCTCGTCAGCGGCAGCTTTGTTGGGTCCGCTGCCGACAGCCGCCCAGTAAGTTTTGGTTACGGCCAGTTTCGTGGCTGATCGCTCGATGGCCTCTCGCATCTCAAGGACCCTGCGCATGTGAGCGGGCAGGGCCAGAAGGCGCCGGGTTTCCTGGTCGACAAATGTATCATCCCGACGGTTTTTCAACCTGGCAATATACAGACCCAATAGGGCACCGGCGACGATTTGGGAATAAAAGGCTTTCGTGGACGCCACCGACATTTCAATGTCCCGACCGCTGCTGGTATACATGACCCCGTCGACTTTAAACGTGATGTCTGAATCCCGGCGATTGACAATCGCCAGCGTATAGGCCCCCCGCTCTTTGACCATATCTACCGTACGGTTGGTATCGGTGGTGGTGCCGGATTGGCTGATGGCCACAACCAGCGTGTCCGACATGGCATGGCGGCTGTCGTTTTCATTTAATTGAAAACCACTGAATTCCGAAGCTTTTAAAGCGCTGATTTGAATGGAGGGGCTGTCCAGGTAATAATTCAGGATGTTGGCACAGGCCAGGGCGGCGACACCGGCAGTGCCCTGACCGATGAAAAAAATACGCTTTATCTGATCGGCAGTCAGCGCCTTTTGCAGGGAACCGGGGATGATCGTTTCATCCAGGGCAATCGTATATTGCGATGGGTCGTCTTCTTTGAATTTCCATCGGTTCTGCAGTGTTTTATCAACTGATGCCGGCGATTCTGAAATTTCCTTTAAAAAGTAGTGCGGAAAATTTTGACGATCGATATCCCGGGTCGTTATTTCAGTATATTTTATGTCGTTTTCCGTTAGCACCAGCGGGGTACCATCATAAAAACAGGCACGGATGCCATCCAGGCCGCCGCTGCTTGTCTGGTCCAAAACAAAAATTTGTCCCCGGGTGCGGCCGTGCTTGCCGGTGATTGTTTTCTCACCATCCAGTTTGAGATAAAAGGGGGTTTCTTCCACAAAACCATAAACCTCGGAACTGGCTATATAGTGTTCATCTGCGATTCCAACAAAAATCGCTTGCCCGCTGCCTCTTTGCGCCAGAAACAGCTTGCCGGGTGCCAGGTCCGTGTGCATGGAGATGGCATGGGATCCCTCAAAATCGTTGACGGCCAGGCGAAAGGCCTCATCGATTGCATGACCCTGATGAACATACTGCTGGATTTTAAGCGGAATTATTTTCGTATCGGTTGTGATGTCGCTGTGGATTTGAGTATCAGGGCCTTCTAATTCGGCCTTTAAGCGCTGGAAGTTATCGATGTCGCCATTCAGGCAGGTGTGTATAATGCCGCATCGGGTGCTTTTGTTATCCCCGGTGTGATTATCCACAGGATGACAGTTGGCCTCCGTGATAGCGCCCACCGATGCCCAACGGGTGTGCGCTAAAACCGTGTCAAAGTCAGTTGGAATCCTCGCCAGGATTTGAAAGACGGCATCATCTGCAATTTGTCGCCGCAAAAAATCCACATTGTCACCCAGGCTGCCGATTTCAAGAGCAATTTTATAGGTGATCGCAACGGCCACCTGATTGTTTCCGTCAGCCCGGCTGGCAGGCCGGAAAGTGATACCCTCATTGACCAGTGGGTCCGGGTCGCAGCGCTCGTTAAATTGAGCAAGAAGACCGGCTTGTTCCAGGGTTTCCCGGCCTTTTTGAAAATCGGCCTCCTTAAAAATAAACATGATGGAAATTCCCGCAGAATCCCTGCCCCTGACCTCGAGTCGATCGATACTGTTCAATACCGCATTGAGCTTTTTAAACAAGGTCACGCCTGCCGGTGAAGGGGCTGTAGGGCCACGGCCGGAAAGGGTTTGAATCTTTTCAACATTGGCAAGAATATCGTTTTCAAGGCGCCAATGGATGTCCTTTAATCTTTCAATGGACCGGGCCATCAGATCAACATGCTCGGCGGAAAGATGGCCCATTTGATCGCTCAGCAGATCGCTTTCAGAGGCCGTCAAGGCAGCCAGGCGCTTTGCCATCTGCCGAAGTTGACCCTGGGCCTTTTTATCCGAAAAAATCATGACAAAGGGTGCGTCGTTATTGAATGCGTGTACTTTTTGCCAGAGAATCTCCGTTTTCTCCTTGCCGCCCAGATAGTCATGATCTAAACGCTTGGCTGGCGCACAAGATTGATAGCCGCCGGCTTCTATTCGCCCGACTAGGTTTTCGAGCGAATCCAGGTCGAGACCATCGGTTGTCGACTTTTTATTTTTAAACGCCACAATTCCGGCTATGCCGCAAAAAAACGTGGTTTGCCGGCATGGGAAAAACACGATGGATCCCTGCGGGACCCGCTCGATAAATTTTCCGATATAAACATGGGCCGATAGAAGACTGCGGCACCGTTCAACCTGACGAAAAAAGACATAAGCGCCAGATTTCAAATACGACATAAGCCTGCTTAGATAGGGCATTTTCATTTTCATGTCTTTGCTCCAACGCTGAAATTTATAGCGATTGTCAAAAAAATGTTCCGTTTTTGGAAGGTTTTTTTGCTACAACCGCTTATGCCGCCATCCTTTTATACGGAACATATTTATGACAAGCGGTATAATCAAGACTGTCTGCAAGTCGTAAAACAATATTATCTCCTATCGGCCGCCGGGGGTCAAGCACTCTGTTCGGCTTCAGAGGACAGATGTCAGAGGACAGAAGATGTCAGAAGGCAGATGTCAGATGACAAATGCCGGATGGAAAAATGGTGAAGGGGAAATATATTATCTGTTTTCTGTCCTCTGATTTACTTGAGGGGGGTTCCGGGCGCCAGCTTTTTTTCAAATGATGCCAGGGTGGGTCCGGAGTCATCTACCGCAGCAACAATCATCCCATTGGAAAGGACGCCCATGAGTTTGGCCGGTTTAAGATTGGCAACGACAATCACCTGCTTGCCGATCAAGTCATCGACCGAGTACTTTTCGGCGATCCCGGCGACCAGGGTCCGTTTTTGCCCCATATCGACTACCAGTTTGAGCAATTTTTTGGCTTTTGGGATCGGTTCAGCCTGCACGATCGTTGCAACGCGCAGGTCGATACGACTGAACTCATCCAGGGTGATTTCAGGCTTGATCTCCAGGGATTCGGCGTCCTTCTCTTGCTGGTTGATCGCGGCAGTTGCCTTTTCTTTATCCTCGATTCTGGGGAACAGAACGATCGATTTTAAAAGTTGCGTACCCGCAGGTAACGCTTTCCATTTGCGCAGGTGATTGATGTGGTAAAAAGCGCCGGTCGGGTTCAGTCCGAGATATTTCTGCATTTTTTTGGCGGTGCCGGGCATCACCGGGTAAATGAGACCTGAAATGATGCGAAGCCCTTCAAGTAGCTGATACATAACAACCGCCAATTGCTTCCGGCTGGCTTTATTTTTGGCCAAAACCCATGGGGCGGTCACATCGACCATTTTGTTCATCCGGGCGATAAATTCCCATACGGCCATCAAAGCCTTATGAAATTCAAAAGATTGCATAAGGCTTGCAAACGTATCAATGGTTTCTAAAGCAGCCGTCTGCAGGTCAAGGCCCAGCTCCATTTCGGCCTGCAAATCGATCCGGGGAACTTGCCCGTTACAGTATTTATGGGCCATGGAAAAAATTCTGGAGAAAAGATTGCCGAGATCATTAGCCAGATCCGAATTGATTCGCTGAACCAGTGCTGCCTCGCTGAAGTTCGAATCCAGGCCGAAGTTCATTTCGCGAATCAGAAAAAACCGGAAGGCATCCAGACCGTAAATTTTTCGCAGCTGGAGCGGGTCGACGACATTGCCGAGGCTTTTAGACATCTTGCTCTGTTCGATGTTCCAGTATCCATGCACGTTCAAGTGCTGGTAAATGGGAATACCGGCAGCTTTTAACATTATCGGCCAATAAATGCCGTGGGGTTTGAGTATGTCTTTGGCGACAATGTGCTGTGCGACCGGCCAGAATTTGGCAAACAGCTCACCATCCGGGTAACCCAGTGCTGAAACATAATTCAGCAGCGCATCGAACCATACATAAGTGACGTAATTTTCATCAAAGGGAAGGGTGATGCCCCATTTTAAGCGACTCTTTGGTCGTGAGATACACAGATCTTCCAGTGGTTCTTTTAAAAACGCGAGTACTTCGTTACGGTAGCGCTCGGGCCGGATAAACCCCGGGTGTTGCTTGATGTGATCGATGAGCCAATTCTGGTAACGGCTCATTTTAAAAAAATAATTGGATTCTTTGATAATTTCAGGTTCGATTTCATGATCCGGACATTTGCCGTCGACCAATTCCCGATCGGTATAAAAGCGTTCACAGCCGAAGCAATATTGACCTTCATATTCACTGAAATAAATATCGCCTGCATCATAGATCTTCTGCAAAATTTGGCTGACAACCGCCATATGGGCCGCATCGGTTGTGCGCACAAAATAATTATTATTGACATTGAGCTCCGGCCAGAGTTCTTTGAAAAGCCGGCTTATTTTATCAACATATTTCCTGGGGCTCAGGTTTTCCTTTTGCGCGGCGCGCACCACTTTGTCACCATGTTCATCGGTTCCGGTAAGGAAGAAAACATCCATTGCCTGCATTTTATGAAAACGGGTAATGACATCAGCAACAATGGTGGTGTAAGCATGCCCCAGATGCGGACGCGCGTTTACATAATAGATAGGCGTCGTGATGTAAAACGGATCGGGCATATTTATTCCTTTTGCAGGTTTAGTTGATCAGGCCTATATTCAACCTCAATATTGTCCTCCAGACGAACGGCAACCCGGTTACATATGGCATTATGACGGATGACCTTGCCTTTACCGCCGGGCGTCGCGACGATCTTACCCAGACGCGGCAAATCTTTCTTTAAATATTTGTAAGTCTCAAACTCATAGGTTAGGCAGCACATCAGCCGCCCGCATTGTCCCGAAATTTTGGTTGGATTCAAGGAAAGACTTTGTTCTTTGGCCATTCGAATTGAAACCGGGTCGAATTTATCTAAAAAAGTCGAACAGCACAGTTCTCGGCCGCAGCGACCGATTCCGCCGCACATCTTCGCCTGGTTGCGGATACCGACCTGCCGCATTTCAATTCTGACATTTAGTTTTTTTACCAGCATTTTGACCAGCTGGCGAAAATCAACCCGGCCTTCGGCTGTGAAAAAAAAGATGTATTTATTTCCGTCGAAGGATTTTTCTACCGAAAAGAGGTTCATCTTTAAACCCAGTTTGCGAATGCATTCCAGACAATAGGCATGCGCTGAATTCTCGTCTGCCAGGTTTTGCTGGCGCTGCTTGAAATCTTTTTCTATGGCCAGTCGAAAGACCTTTTTGTGCGGTTTATCGCCCGGCACTTTTTCATAAGGTTTCGGTGGTACGACGACGGTGCCAAAACCCAGCCCCTGTTCGGTTTCAACAATGACATGGTCGCCTTGTTTCAGGACGAATGCGCCGCAATCAAAATCGTATACTTTGCCTGCTGTTTTAAATCGTATGCCAACCAATTTGTTCATGGTATTTTCAATATGGTAGATATCATTTCAACGCTATGTTTTCGGTACATTTAAGATTTACCATTATACCGCCGGATCGATTATAAATGAAAATAAAAATTTAACCATCACTGCTGTGCCAGTGTTATCAGCAATTTTTCCATGCTGAGTCTTAGGTTGGTGTTGGCCTTCAAGCGGCTCTGCAATTTTTGAACCGCATCCAGTTTGGACAGGTGCACCAGCGCATCTGTTTGGTCCGATGCTGCTTTGATCTGGTCGGCGACATCCTTGTTGATTATTTTTCTAGCGTCATATTGGTTAATGATCAAATCTCTAAACCAGCTTTTGATGATCTCCAATCTTGCGCCAAGCAATTCCTTTTCACGGGCCAATTTTTCCGCCAGCGCAAACAGGCGAGCCATGGGTTGCAAAGACAGGCCCTGCATTTCAGCGATCAGCCACTTTCTGCCCTGCAACCAGTTCTCATCGATCATCATGTGGGCATTGCTGAGGCTTCCATTGGCCATTGCAGCAATCATATCAGCCGCTTGTGAATTGAGGCCAT
>JASFGN010000064.1:0-9144 GCA_050123735.1 Desulfobacterales bacterium
GATGATCCAATTCCGGCCCGGTAAAACTGATTTCGACAACATAATGGTGGGCGTGGCGTTCATTTTCCGGCCCCCAATCACCGCCCGTTAAAAAATGATTTGCAATAAAATTACGGCGCACAGCAACAGCGTACATCATAACCTCCTGATTTTAGATTTTGGAATTTGGATTTTAGATCGAAAATGAGAGGTCCTGACGTCAAGCACGCCAGTCTGCTCTTAAATCTAAAATCCGAATTCTAAAATCCAAAATGTGATTCAATTCACTACGACACGGCTCCATTACTCCTGTATTGTATCGGCATGATGGGATTTGACATTGTCGTCTGCGAATTTCCTGACCTTAACAACACCATGCCTGCCTACCCTGGGAAAATACTTTCCAACCCGATCCCTGTAATGACGGTAGTCATTGCCGAAGGTCTTCTCCAGATAAACTTCCTCCATATGGATACGGTAATGGGAATTGAGCGCAAATATGATCCATCCGATGAGCATCACCACCGATGGCCGTGCCAGCACCAGCCCGGCAAAAATAATCCCCAGACCCAGGGTTATCGGATTTCTGACGGCGCGGTAGATCCCGCCCGTATACAGGCGCGTTGTTTCACCAAAATCATGAAAACTGACATTCGCCCGCAGGGTCCCAACAGCTATAAATGTCAGACTGTTTCCCAGCAACAGCAGGCCGGCACTGACAATGGACTGGGCGGTAGACGGCGGCAACTTTATAAACAGCCAAAGATAATGGTTCACAACCGGAAACACAACCGCCAGCAACGGTATCATCGATGCGGCCAGGACTGCCAGGGTGGCTCCGATGGCGCCGATCATATGCGGGGCGGAGTGCACGACGGTTGCGCCCGGGTGCCGCTCGGCCGACCTTGATTTGTTTTTCCGGTTAACCAGCATTTCAGCGGTGGAACCGGCGCTGGGCACCGCAAAAAAGCAAACCTGATAAATCTGGGCGATATAGGTTGCAATGATGAAGTAGTCGAGCCAGTGCATGCGTTCTTCCGTGGATGCCATTAGGAGCCATAGGTAAAAATGACCTGTAGTGCTTCATCGGGGTTTTTATCTAAAAGATCATATGCCTCTTTGGCCCGGGTGAGGGGAAATTGATGGCTGATAAATTGTGCCGGTTCACATCTTCGAATCATTTCCCAGGCCATATGGATCCGTCTTTTTTTTGTCCAACGGCCGGAAAGCTCCGGAGACAGGGTACTGACCTGGCTGCTGATCAGCTGAATGCGGTTACGATGAAACCGCCCCCCGAGGTCCAATTGGGCCTTCTGACGACCATACCAGGAGCCGAGAACGATACGCCCGCCGAAACCGGCAACCTGGATGGCCTGGTTCAAGGCCTGAGGGTTGCCCGACAACTCATACACTAAATCTGCAGGGCCGGCCGTCGCAATTGGGTCGTCCGTATCCGGCAACGCATCTGTGCTTGCGGGATCATCCGGATCCAAGGCGATATCGGCGCCCGCATCCAAAGCGGCACGCCGTCGAGCGGCATAGCGATCGAAGATAACCAGTTGATGCAGCGGAAACTGGGCCAGCAAAGCTGTTGTGAGCAGGCCCACGATACCTTGCCCGAAGACACAGACGCGCTCACCGATAGCGGGTCGGCCATCCATCAAAAAATTAACAGCCGTTTCCATATTTGCTAAAAAGAGCGCCTCCTTCGGATCAATCTCTTCAGGGAGTATCACAATGTCATCTGTGGTTGCCGTGTAATGGCTTTCGTGGGGATGAAAACAAAAGACCTGTCGACCCCGCCATTGTTGATCTACACCTGAGCCCGCTGCGACCACCTGTCCAACGGAAGCATAGCCATATTTCAGTGGATACCGAAACGGTTTCGAAAGGGCTTTGATGGTCGTATCAGCCGGCAGCCCGGAAGGCATCTGGCCCCGGTATATCAATAATTCGGATCCGGCACTGATGGCTGAAAAAATCGTTTTGATCAGAACCTCCCGGGCCCCGGGCGCCGGTATGGGCGCTTCTTTAATTGCGACCGTGTGAGGTTTTTCGAAAATGAGCGTCGTGCGTTTCATCTGGCCTTCCACCCCGGGCGAGCCCAAACAATGATATCATTGCCCAGGTGTTGATAGTAAACCTGCTCGCATTCCAGGTATTGCGCTTTCTCTATCCCCCGGGAATTGAGAACCTGTAATCCGCCGACGAATTTGGGGGCAATGGTAATAATAAACTGGTCGACCAGTCTGGCATTCACAAAACTGGTGATCACCCGGGCGCCGCCCTCTACCATGACACTGTTAATTTTCATGGCCGCCAGCAGATCCATCAGTGCCAAAAGATCAATTTTACCGTCAGTACCGGTCGCACAGGTCAACGGACTGGCGCCAACTTCTTCAAGCGCCCGTCTGTTTGCGATCGAATTGGTTTTTGCGTTTATGAGCCAGGTGCTCACATCATCTCTTTGAACGCATTTCGCATCCAGGGGGGTACGCAGGTGCGTATCCAGGATAATCGGCTGTGGATTGCGGCCTTCAACTCTTCTGACAGACAATCGCGGGTCGTCGGCCAGCACGGTGCCAATTCCGATCAGGATGGCATCACTGACAGCTCGGACCTGATGGGTCAGCGTCCATGATTGGGGCCCGCTCAATTCCAGGGGCTCATTATTGCGTGCGGCGATGCTGCCATCGATGCTCTGGGCATAACTGATCGTGATAAACGGGCGGCCATATTTGGCGCGGAACCGGGCGGCATACCGCAATTGCTGCGTTAAGTCTTCAATCGACTGGATGCGTGTGTCTGCATCGTTTTCAGCGATGTTACCGGCCTTTACCGAGATTTTGCTGCCGGGACTCGGGCGGCCTTTTAATGATTTATGTGACGGCACCATGTTCCTCCAAATCTTTAGATGCTGCCGATTCGCGGCTTGTGGCATTTATACCGCTTGTCATAATAATGTTCCGAAAAAAGGATGGCGGCATAAGTGTTGTGGCAAAAAAATGTTCCGCAATCGGAACGTTTTCTTGACGGCCAGTGTACACTTATACACTAATCCGATGATGGCCTATGACCCTGACGTTCCAAAAACAGCCTGTCTTCCGGTTGCCATAGCGAGCCCATACCCGATCCGGTCAGCATAAGGGTCAGCGCGCATGGCAGCAGCAGAAAAAGGCTAAACGGCGAACCCCATGCTGTCAGTATGCCGGCCGCAACTATACTGATCAGCAAAGCAGCAATGCGGGCCATAAATCCCACAGCAATCATCAAGGCGGCGGTTGCAAACAGCGGCAGCGCCGCCGGGTTGAACAACATTGCAGCCCTGTGGTCGCCCGTGACAGGAGCGACAATCACTTTATAAAGGAAAACCATTCCGGTCAGGACGATGAATAAACGTAACATAAGCGGTAAAAATTTTGTCGACACAAAAGCGATATGAGGATCCCAGCGTGTTTGCTGGAGATGGTTGACGCTGACATAACCACCGGCGACCAGTGCGTCTCTTAAGAAACCGGCCAACAGCGGTATCATAAAAATCGATGCCGCAATTGTCATTACCGTCGGGGAAAATACCGGAAGCAGGGCCATGATCACCAGACCCATCTGGAACCCGGCAATCATTCGTTTGACCGGATGCGGCCTTAATTCAATGACCGGTTGATTGTTTTGTTTTCGATGCCAGATGCCAAATTGAAACAGATAATAGGCCAGGCTGACGCTGATATAATAAACCGGAAGCCGGTCATACCCGATAGCCACAACGGGCGCCACCAGCAGACCCAGCGCGTCGATTTTGGTATCGAGCCATTCACCCAGTCGGGTTTCAGATCTCATCAGCCGGGCGACAAGTCCGTCAAGGTAATCCAACAGGACCGCGACGATATACAGGATACCGGGCAGCCAAATTAACCATTGGGATCCGGGCGAAATTCCCGGCGGTCCCTGAAATAAAAAACCGCCCAGAGCACCGATTAAGAAGGCGCGTGCGATGGTCAGCCAGTTGGCGATGCCCAGATCGGGTTGCAGAACGGCGTTTTGCAAAGAATGGTTTTTCCCCATCGCCGTCCACAGAAGCCACAGCACGTAGGCGTTGATAGCGGCAGCCGTCAGCAGCCATTGAAATGCTGAAAAGGGCTGCCAAACGAAATAAAGGCAGCTTAAACCACCCAGGAGAAACAGCAGGCAAAACAAACACGCCATCCACCAGGCGGTTTGCAGACGACACCGGGCGGAACCATCTTCAACTGCACCCTGTCGGGATATGGTTTCTATTTCGAGCATATTGCTTGTTTACATTTTGAAGTATTGCGGATTTCTGTTGTCCACCGATTTCTTCAGGTGCCGCTTTGCAGAGAAATATAGCGATTGTCAAAAAAAACGTTCTGCTTGCGGAAGGTTTTTTTGCTACAAGCGCTTATGCCGCCATCCTTTTATTCGGAACGTATTTATGACAAGCGGTATAAAAGACTTCTTTGAAAACATAATGCGTTTTTTAATCTTGGCAATCTAACAGAATGGCACCTTTCAGAAAATAACATGCCCGCTAAGCTGTGGGGATCGATGAAATGGAGAGTGCTACCTCGATTTAGACGAAAAGACCGGATTATGGAAACATAGTTGAAACCCATCTAAAAATTTTTGCCGATGGTGAGCTGTTCCCCCGCCCCCCGCTTTGGGAAATGGGTTTCGATATGGTTTTGCAGTTCGTCAAGCAGCGTCAGTTGCTCGTTATCCAGAGAGCCGGATTTCCTGAGATGCTTGATTTCTGACAGCGCAGCAGCGGGTGTCAACCGGAGCGCGCCTTTATAATCCTGCAAAGCCTGGTTTTCGCTGCTCGGGTTAATCCGGCGCATGTAGGTTTCGAATTCGGCAGCGGATGCTTCGGATAAAAATTGTGGAAAATTCCTTCCGATCACGCGATTGGCTAAAATACGGGCATCCGGGCTTGTTAGCCGACGGGCGATGCTTTCCATTTCATGCGGGGCTGCTGTTTGAAACTCTTTGAACAACATCTCATCGCCGCGACTAAAGAAACCAATTTGATACAGGGCTGCATCCGGATCCAGATTTGGAATAAAGGGGTAGGTGTAGGTGCGGTGGTAATCTACAATTTGCTGGAATAGGGCAGGGTTGGCCTGCAGCCATTTTAGGTTTTCATTTGCAACCGCTTTGCGTTCGGCGCCGAGAAATTTCAGATAGCGCCGGTTGGGCGGCAGCAGGATACCAGACTCACCGTATCGTTTGCGAATGATCCATGTGGTTGCGTCGATGGTGTCGGCTTTGGTTTCTGCAAGCGCCGGCGCGTCAAGGCGAAGCCAGAGGGTTTGATTGGAATACGGGATTGAGCTTCCAATGGACAGGACCGGCACCTGATACATCAGATGGGGGCCGTATTCGCTGCTCACCATCAATCCCCAGCGGTGTTCACCGAGTGCACTTTGAAAAGTAGCCGGTATATCGCTTATACGATGCGCATCGGTTTCTTTATCAAAATAGCCCAGCAGATAGTGCCACATCTTTTGGCTTTTAAAAAATTTGCGGGCCAGCGCCAGGGTTGCTATTACATCAACCGTCGCATCATGGGCTGGCCCTCCGGTCAATTGATTGACTTCGCTGATATGTTCCAATTTTAATGACGGCTTTGCTTCCACCTCCGGCCAGTTGATGACCTCTCGTTTGTAGAGCCAGTACATCACGGTTATCGGCAGCAGATCCATCCGGCGGCAGCCGTTCCGAAATTGGTGTGTGTATGGGGGCAATAAATTGCGGTGAAATGCAAACCGTAAGAATTCATCATCAAATCCCAGAGAGTTATATCCCAGGCTGATGGTATTGCGCTGGTTCATGAGCCGATGAATCTGCTGAATGGCCTCATATTCGCTCAGTCCGGATGCCAGATCCTTAAGCGGTATCCGATTTGTGATCACGGCTCCAGGAGAGGGGATCACGTCAGGGCGCAGTTTTATTTTCAGGGTTAAGCGGTTTATTTCATTGAGCTGCCGGTCCGTGCGAACTGCGGCAAACTGCAACACCTGGTCGAATGCCTTGTTCAACCCGGTTGTTTCAATATCATAGAAAAGATAGGTTTTGATCATGGCCAGAAGATATTCATGTGTGTGAAATTGCAACGGTGGCGGCAGCATATCCGTCGGATCCAAATTTCATCTTCTTGGTACAATTTGTCAAGCGCAAAGATGGGCGGCGGCTGCGCGCCTTTTTGACGAGATATAGCGATTGTCAAAAAAACGTTCCGTTTGCGGAAGGTTTTTTTGTTACAACCGCTTATGCCGCCATCCTTTTAATCGGAACGTATTTATGACAAGCGGTATAAATCAATATCGTAAATTATTTCCGGGACACGGTGAGAGCAGGGGTTTTCAAACCGCCTCTGAGTGGCAGATGACGATACGGTGCCAGCGCAAAGCGCTTTGCCTGATTGCGCCCACGAGAATGGTGCTATACGGAATCAGCGGGTGGTTATGGTTAAATCGCTGGTGTCATAACCAAATTCGGTAAGAAGACTTCTGGAGGTTTTTACGATTTCATCCGGACTCAGCTTGGTCTCGACGTAGATATCCATACCCTTAATTTTTTCAGGAATGCGCAGCTGGTCGGAATAGCGTGAAAAATAGGTTTTGTCCTCGCCGGATATCCAGAGTACTTTTTCAAAGTCCTTCGAATGAATGGCTGCAAAATAGTCGCAAAGGTTGGTCAGCAGGTCTTCCCAGTAGCGAACCGGATTTGTTTTACCGTTGAAGGTAAAGGATTTGATTTCCTTATCGACATAGCTTTCTGGTTTCAGAATCGATTTTTTATGGGATAGGCTTGGTATTTTCGTCACGCTCTTTTTTTCCGGAGCGGGAATTTCAATCACTTTAGGCGGCGGCCCGAGGTTTGCAACCGGCCGATTGGTGATTAACCATCGGTCCAGATTTTTTTCTAAAAACCTTTCAACCGGCTTGGACTCGACTTTACAACCGCAAATTTTTTCGGTGGATTCACGTAACAACTCCACCAGAATCATGTTCGGCTGGCTGACAAGTTTATTCCAGGCTTCGGGAATTACATCGGCGGCCATTTTCTGGTTTTTGTTCTGGTTCAACGCCTGGGCAGCCTTTAATGCCTGGCCGTTGGCAACTTTATCCTTACTCAGAAGGTCGATCAAATTGGGGACCACCGCATCTTCATTTTGTTTGAACAAATCGGCGGAATAAAACCATTTATCCTGTGAATTTCCAGCCGAATGGGTCAGGTAGAACCACCAGTTAACCCCGTTGGTCAGAACAGAAATATCGACCTTTTCCTGGGCCGCAAAACTCAGCAACGCTTTTTGATAATTATCTAACTTTTCATGGACGCGCTTAACTTCGATCAAAATTTTATTGGCATTGCGGTTACGCAAGGCATAGGAGGCACTGTAGGAGTTGACGGTATAATCCGGGTAGACCTCGTCAACGTTGAAGATATCCCAGCCCAGGAATGAGAGCAACCTGAGTACAACCGCCTGCTTGGTAGAAGCCTCATCAAATGTCTCAAGCTTTTTATTGGTTTTAAGGTTTTGTATAAACGCAACGATATCTTTTTTCATCCCGTCCTCGACTTTGGTGCTGCGCCATTTTCGGATTTTTTCTAAAGGTCGCATAATCCTATATCGGTCGCTCACCCTTAAACTTAAATGTTTTTAATCACTAAAGTTTTTGGTTTTTCAGCCGATCCTATCCATACAGATCAATGCGTACCGAACGAAGCGCGTTCACCTGACAAAGGATAAGATGATGAAAACCAAATTATTGTTCTTGTGTGCCTTCATTTTTTTACTGTTGGGGTGGAACACGAAGGATGGTGTTTTGTGTTTTTTCTTTGCTGTTCATCTGTTGACCCTGGCAATTGGTGTCGTGGTCGCTAAATATGACCAAAAGCGCCGTCCCGTGCTGACGTTCGATACCCTTCCCAAAATCGATTCATCCGAGTCGCATGGAACAGACAAACTGTAAACGGCCAACGTTAGCCACCTTCGCCGATGGGCATGACGCTTTCGGCTGTTATGATATCCATCATGCTGGCGTGCATGCACCGGAGCTGAATTTATCCGCCAAAAGGAAAAAGAAGCGCAGGTGAGGGCGGCTATCCACAGTTTATCCGAAAAACAGCGCATTCGCGAGCGCCGCCGCCGATTTGAAAACATGACCCCCGAGCAGCGCGAGCGGTTGCTTGAAAAAAGGAAAAAATGGCAAAACCTGTCGCCCGACCAAAAACGCCAGCTGCGAGAGGAATACCGCCAACGTCGCCGGCAGAACGAGGACAATCCGCGACAGTTTAATCGAAATTACCGCCAGCGGCGCGGCACCCGCCCCTGATGCATCCCTCCTTAAAGCCTCTGTACGCCCCGAGCGCCGTATCTGGCATCGGGGCTTTTTATCTGATATTTGTAGTTATATAGAATAGATAGATGTATAGTTGGTGCTTATTATTATCGTTGACAAATCGGCCGAACTATGGCTTTTATGATAACTGCCTATCACCTAATTTATATAAAATCCAAGAAGCTCGCACTTCTTCGGAAACTCCCTGAGGAATCATTTCCGCCAAAAATGTTTGCCCCCAGTGGGCGCATGTCTGTTTTTTACTTCGCTGTATTGAAATTTTTGATAGGAACTACAACCGTCGAATACAGCAAGCAAAATTTTTTCATTGGCAAGAGGTGCGCAATGTTTGTCAATTTTCTGCCCCTGAATATGAACCGGCCATCGGCGGGTTTGCCGACATCCATGTTGTTGTTTGGGATTTTGCTGTTAACCGTTCTAACCGCCCAGCCTGCAGTCTCTAAGCCGGCCTTGAACACTGACTTGCCGCAGATCCTGCAGTCAATTTCTGAGCAGCTGCCCGCAGAATGGCACCCCAGGCAGATGCGCAGCGGTGCGGTTAAAATACTTAATCCGGTGCAGCGCCTGGATGCTCGAATCGATCGTAATGGCGTCCGAATGACGGCTGCAAACGGATGGTCATTTAGCCTGCAGCTGACACATTATGGCTTCGGTTCAGACCTACAAACCCCGCAGTCCAACCGTATTCGCATTAACGGTGTTAGGGTTGAGGTGCGTCACGACCCCGATCTGAGCGAATGGTTTATCAATACGCCACTGGGGATCGAACAGGGATTTT
>JASFGN010000065.1:0-9107 GCA_050123735.1 Desulfobacterales bacterium
CTTTACCTGCCACCAAGTCTTCAATGACATGCCCTCCCCCATAACTAAACCTGCCCGGGTGGATTTTATTAGCCGGATCGTCGTCCGGAATTGCTGTTGCCCCCAGGTAAAGATCTACTGCCGCAATTCCACAATAAGCGCTCACGCCATTTAGCCAGGCTTTTTTATAGTTCATTTTTGGCTTGGTATGCCCGGTATTAAGCAAAGCTCCCGAGGAACACATCGGGCCAAAGGTTCCGGTCGTCACAACGTCTACTTCTTGGGCAGCCTTTTTAGCTCCTTTCTCTTTTACAATATCGATAATCTCTTCAGCCGTGACGACAACAGCTTTTCTCTGCCGGATCTTTTCGTTTATTTCTTCATATGTCTTGGTCATCATTTATATCCTTCTACTTTTGCGACGCGGCCACGTGCTGGTCGACAGATTCTAGAGCGCCAAACGGACAAGCATGAATACACAATCCACAGGCCACACACAGCTCGTGGTTGAAGAGCACTAAGCCTGTTTCATTATTAACATGAAGTGCATCTGGAAAACATTGACCCACACAAGAGCCACAGTGGGTACATTTTGCTTCTTGCCAAATCAAATTCTTTTTTGGAAAAACTAAACGAATCCCAATTTGATTCAGATAATTCAGCGCCTTACTTACTTTGTCCTCTGCTCCTTCAATATGCACAAACATCGTGCCAGCCTCTTCGGGTGTCACCCGCGCATGTAAAATGTTGACCGACACATCATAGTCCCGAATTAAGCCAGTGATAATTGGTTTGTCGACCAAAGAAGCTCCGAAATGTAACAATACACTCTTTTTAACCATAGCTGTCCTCTCTTATTCTTCAATAAAGTACTAAATAATTTCAACCTCACCCCAGATGCCTAATTTGTCTTCTAAGGCAACAATGATCCCCAAAATATTGTGGTTTTGAGATGCTTCTTGAATTACCTGGCCAATACCTTTCCTGTGTTTGACCTTGTTGCCCATGGCAGTAGCAGCTGCATCAGCTTGGCTGGCTGTTTGAGATACAACACACACGGCATCTGCTCGGCCTTGACTATATGAATGGCCTACGGTTCCACTTGAAGTACACACGCCAAAGGAGCAGTCGCTTAACGTGGGTTTAAATTTTAACTTTCCCGAAAACGGCGAATTTTCGCCAGCATATAGGGTAAAGACAATCGGCTTGCGGGTATGGACAAAAATATCACCTCCATTTTCAATAACTACGTCAGTCTGGCTTTTCAACAGTTGCTGTCCAACACAATCCGCTACCGCCCCTGCTACGGCAGCCATCGGACCGATATTATAATAAGACGATACTTCTGCCATGCGCATAACAATCCAGGGAGCATTATGTAGAGGCATATGTGCAACTCGATTCGTTAAAAAGGCTGGATCACGACGAATGTATGATTCAAGGTCATTTCTAACCTCAAGCAAAAATCCGCGCCCCGACTCGGTAACATCTTGATTTGCCAAAATAAAAAGGTCGCTTTCTCCTACGCAGACGCGACTCGTAATCAGATCCGCTGCTGCGATCAAACACCGATATGTACGTTCCTGATACATCAAGCCGGCATATTACCGCGTTAGGTCTAAAATGCAAGTACCAATGCAGCCTATCAGCATAATGTGAGTATAGCGGATATCCAGGGTTTTGCGATTGATCTTTTATTGGTTTATCAGCATTCCCAGATTACCACTTTCCGTGGCTACAGCTGGAATCCCTTCATAAATGGTCGGATATGCCGGCTCCATTCCGAGATCTTTCCACAACAGATCCGGATCGACGGCCAGATTGAAATTGTAGGTACGCACCGCGCCCGGTGTCTCCAGGCCCGGGTTCGGACGCCGGTGGCGGAAAGGGGTCAGCAGGGCCGTGGCCAGCAAGGCCAACCACTGGGGGATTAAGAGGACGCGCGCGTGGGGAAAGTACGGCCGGACGGCTTTAAGAAAGGCCGCCCAGGTTGAGGGCAGGCGATCCCCGAAGGGCAGGATACCTGAAAAACCCTGTTCGGCGCAGGCAATGATGGCGGCAGCCGCATCGGCGACGTGCAGGTGCGTGTAAATGTTCTTTCCAAGGCCCGGCAGGATCAGGCGACCGGCCCGCAGCTGGCTGAAATACAGATCCTTGGCCCCGTAAACATGCGGCAACCGCAGGGCAGCAAAGGACATCCCGGCGGATGCGGCCATTTTGGAGAGCCGTTTTTCCGTATCGATTTTGATACGACCATAATCGAGAATCGGATTGGCCGGGGTACTGGCATCCACTCTGGGCGTACTCCCATTGTATACCAGCAAGCTTGAGCTGTAGACAAACCGGCGAACGCCGGCGGCAAGTCCGGCCTCCATCAAGGCCAGCGAACCATCCAGAATGGAAGGCTTCAGTGTTTCGTAGGATTCAAAAGTGGCCCGGGCAGCGAGATGAATGATCCCGTCAACACCTTTGACCGCTTGCTTGAGGCTGTCATGGTTGCGCAGGTCTGCCATTACGAAATCCGCGGGCAGATCGCAGATATCGCAATCATCACCGGCTTTGCGGATCATCAGCCGGGGGCGGTATCCACCAAATGCCAGCTGGCGGGCGACCTCCTCGCCGATAAAGCCACTGGCTCCGGTAACGAGTAGTTTAATTTTGCGGTTGCCCATAACCCTGCCATACAGTTTAACAATTTTCGTTCGACGATCCGATACCGAAGACCTTTTTTGCAACTGAACACCACTAAACTGTAATGCACCGTCGCTGTTGTGCGAATTTTTTATTTACCGCAAATCGCCGACACCTCCACCAGGACATCTTTCGGCAGTCTTGCCACCTCCACGGTTTCACGCGCCGGCAAAATTTCACCAAAATAGTTCTCATATACGGCGTTAAATTTTGCAAAATCGGCCATGTCTTTTAGGAAGCAGGTGCATTTGACCACATGTTGCAGCGACATGCCGGCAGCCTCGATAATCGCCGTAATGTTTTTTAAAACCCGGTCGGTTTGGGCTTCGATGTCGCCGGTAATAATATCGCCGGTTGCGGGATCAATGGCGATCTGTCCGGAGACAAACAAAAAATCACCGTACTGGATTGCCTGGGAGTAAGGGCCGATGGCCTGCGGTGCGTTCGGGGTCGCTATTGTTTTTCTCATCGCATTCATTCTCCTGTGTCGTGGGTTTGAAGTTCTGGAGTAGTTGCGAATTATCGATTGCGGATTATTCTCATATCAATAACCCGTAGCCAATAACCAAAGCGTATCTTCAGTCATCTATCCTCTTTTTGTGATTTCTGACTTCTGTCCTCTGACCTCTGTCATCCGTCCTCTGACTTCAAGATGATGCGCACGTCGACGACGCTGACACCTTTTTGATGGACAATGACCGGGTTCAGATCCATCTCCTGGATTTGAGGATAGGATTCGACGATTTCCGAACAGAGCAACAGCAATCTTTGAAGTGCTTTTTTATCCAGCTGCGGTGTTCCGCGCGCGCCGTCCAAGATCGGATATGATTTGGTTTCGGTGATCATTTTACGGGCTTCAGCCGGCGAGATCGGCAACACCCGGAAGGCCAAATCCTGTATAATTTCAACCATGATACCGCCCAGGCCGTACATGATTATCGGTCCGAATTGATCATCAATTTTGGTTCCGATAATCACCTCCACGCCTTCGGTGGCCATCGGGGCAACCAGCACACCTCTGATATCTGCCTTGGGGGCATATTTTTTACAGTTGTTGATGATATCGCGGTATGCGGCCCGAATCTCTTTTTCGGTGCTCAGCTTAAGGCGTACACCGCCGGCATCGCTTTTATGCAAAATGTCCGCAGAGACAATTTTAAGGGCCACATCGGTACCCAGATCCAGAGCGCATTGAACGGCTTCATCCGCGCTCTGCACCAGGCAATCCTGCGGTACAGCGGCGCCGTGCATTGCAAACAGTTTCTTACCCTCATTTTCGAGCAGCGAACCGCGCCCCTCTCGCGTGGCTGTTTCGATGAGTTGATTGCCCTCGGGTTTGGCTTTGGCCGTCCAATTGAACTTAAAGGATATCTTGGTATGGTAGCTGGCCAGATAGCTTCCGTATTCCGCTAAAACAGCCATGCATTTGGCCGACACATCCAAAGAATCGTAAACCGGGATATTGTAATATCGTAAAAGGTCCAGCGCATGGGGCTTTTCGGAATTGTATAAGCTGTGAAGCACAATGGGTTTATTGCGCTTTTTGATCAGTTTGCCCATTCGATGGGCGCCGTCTTCTTCCATCAAGGCCAGGCTCTCGGCAAAGCGAATTCCGTAACCGCCGAAAAGACCAACAATCAAGAGACCACCGACATTTGAATCTTTGAGAATGATCTCGGCACAATCGGCAAACACGGACGGATCCGCGTCGGTGCCGCCCGCCACATCAACCGGATTCGGAACCGATGCGGCAGCCGGCAGGATCTCTTTGAGCCGGGCCTGGGTCTTAGCACCCAGCTCGGGCAGCTCGATACCCAGATCGGTTAAAATGTCGGCGGCGATGGTGGCATGGCCGCCGCCGTCTGCCAGGATGGCGACTTTGTTATTTTTGATGGGTGGCAGGCTCGAAAGCGTCTCGGCAGCCGGAAAAAGTTCATCGGAATTTTCGATCACAACGATACCGGCACGTCGAAAAGCGCCTTTGGCGACCTCGGATATGCCGGCCAGAGCACCGGTGTGCGACCCGGCCGATCGCTTGCCTGTGGCCGAGCGTCCGCTTTTGAGCAAAATAATCGGTTTTTCCAAGGTTGTTTTTTGGGCCTGCTGCAAAAATTCACGACCGTTGCGCATGCCTTCCACATACATTAAAATGGCCCGGGTATCCGGGTCTTGCCGGAAAAATTCCAGATATTCATGAAACTTGATGTCGGCTTCATTGCCGACCCCGACATAGTAAGAAAATCCTTTGCGGCTTTTGATTTTTGCTTCGGTAATTAGCGTTAGCGCCATATTGCCGCTCTGGGTCAGCAGGGCGATATCGCCCCGGGGGGCATCTTTTAGACCCACCAGGTTTAAATTGTCCTTCAGATTGAGCATGCCGGATGTGTTGGGACCGATCAGGCGGATATTGTATTTTTTTGCCGTAGCCACCATTTCATCTTCCAGCTGGCGGCCTTCTGACCCGATTTCACCGAATCCGCCGGCTAACACCACCGCTCCTTTTACCCCCTTTTTGCCACAATCTGCCAGCACCGACGGCAGCGTTTTGGCGGGTGTCGCCACCAGAGCCACATCGATCGGTCCTTCAATATCGGCTACCTTTGGGTAGCACCTGAACCCCAGGATACTTTTTTCCTTGGGATTGACCGGATAGATTTGGCCCTCGTATTTTTCATCCAAAAGGGTTCGGATGGCCTGGTAGCCGCGTTTGGTCTCATTTCGGGAAGCGCCGATAATGGCCACCGACTGTGCATTAAAGATACGCTCTAAAGACATTTATTCTCCTTTTTCAGGTTCAAGGTTGGTTGCACATACAACCTACAACCCGGAACGGTGAACCCAGAACCTATGAACCTATTTCTTTTTGCGCTCCGCAAACGCCTGAAGCGATTCCTGGCGTTCTTTGGTGGAGACACAGGTCAGACAGGCTTCGATTTCAAAATCCATCAGGGCATCGAGACTGATTCCGCTCTGGGCCATCTGCAGCCCCTTTTTAATCATTTTGATTGAGATGGCCGAATTGGCGACGATTTTTTCAGCCATTTCACGGGCTGCTGATTGCAATTGTTTGAGGGGAACGGATGTGTTCACCAGACCGATGCGCTCGGCTTCCTTGCCGTCGATGTATTGACCGGTAAAAAGCAGCTCTTTGGCTTTTCCAGGGCCAATCAGGTTTTGTATCAAACGAAAGGCACCGCCGGTTACAGAAGAGGTCACCATCGCTTCAGGAGAGCCGATCTGGGCCTCCTCAGCTGCGATTCGGATATCACAGGCCAGCGCCAGCTCGTAGCCGGACCCCAAAGCATAGCCGTTAATGGCAGCGATGGTTGGTTTTTCGAAGCGAATAATGTTGCGGGAGGCCTCCTGAAGCTCGACCAGATAGTTGCGATATGCTTCCGCACTTCTGGTTTTCGATTCTTTCAGATCAGCCCCGGTTGAAAAGGCACGTCCCTCACCGGTAATGATCAATGCTTTTACCTGCTCATCTTTGCGGGCATCTTCCAACGCGGCCTGTAAATCAAGCCAGAGCTGCTTATTCATGGCATTTAAAACCTCGGGACGGTTCAACTTAATCGTGGCGATGCCTTGATCTTTTTCATATAAAATACATTCAAAATTCATTTTTTTTCTCCTAGCCTATCCAATTTTGGGCAACAGGGACCACAGGATCATCCATGCCTGCGTATCGGGGTCTTGGTCCAGACAAACGATTCCGCTGTTTTGAAACTTAAAAACCGGTTTGTCAATCGACCCGGTTACCAGAAAGGCAGTCATGCGTTCCATAAACGGTAAATGGCCGACCAGCATGGTATTTTCAGCCGGATCCAAGTCAGCCGCCACCATAGCGACATCGTCCATCGGCTTGATGCCGACAATTTCCTGGACGCCCTGGTCCGGATTTAAGGCCCGGGCCAGTATCTCAGCTGTCTGTCGGGCGCGGGTCTTTACGCTGTGTCTGATCTGGGATACGATAATCCCCTTATCTTTGGCCGTCTGTGCGATCATTTCTGTTTCGGCTTTTCCTTCCTCAGACAGGCCTTGATCGGGGTCCCGGTCCTTTGGCAGACTCTTTCCATGTTGAACAAGATAAAGTGCCATGACGCTGATCCTCCTTGTATTTTGAAAAGATTGTGGCTATAGTTTCAGAATAATCACCGTTTTAGCAACTCAATAAATAAAATATTCTCCTTTTGACAATTTGAAACGCTCAACTCAGGTTAATTTAAGGTTTATAAAACATCAATAAAATTTTCACGACCTTTCCGAACGCTCGCTGTTATTGATGTGGGGTGTGTGAATGCGTATTGTGACACGACCGGATTTTGACGGAATCGTTTGCGCCGTTCTGCTTTGTGAAGCGTTAGATATAACCGAGCCGACCTTATGGGTAGAGCCCAACGATGTGCAAAAGGGCCGGATTGATATTCTGAGTCAGGACATTATTGCCAACTTGCCCTATGATGAGCGCTGCGCGTTCTGGTTTGATCATCACTTCACCAATCAGATCGACAAGCATTTTAAAGGCGCTTTTAAAATTGCACCGTCTGCGGCAGGGATCATTTTTGAATATTACAAAGACCGCTTTCAGCGGGATTACAGTCAACTGGTGCAGGCTGCCGATAGGATTGATTCGGCCAATTTGACGCTGGACGAAGTTCTTCACCCTGAAAACTATCCGTATGTGCTCGTTTCTCTGACGGTGTCAAACGAGGCCCAATCCAACGTTCCATACTGGAATATGCTGGTGGCCCTTTTCAGAGAACAGAATATTCACCAGGTTTTAGAGAATGCTGAGGTGAAACAGCATTGTCAGGACGTGGTTTTTCAGAATGATCGCTATGTGGATGCTTTAAAACAGAACACCATCATCAATGAGCATGTCGCCTTAACTGACTTTCGACCGTTCGACAGAGCACCATTTGGCAATCGATTCCTTGTTTATTCCCTGTTTCCCGAGGCTTCAGTGAACGTGAGAGTCCGCTACGAGGATGAAAATAAAGACATGGTGATCATTAATTTGGGTCACAGCATTTTTAACCCCGGCTGCAATGTCAATGTCGGTTTAATGCTGGCCCAATTTGGCGGCGGGGGGCATCCCGGTGCAGGCTCAGCGCGCGTCTCAGCTTCCGAAGCCGATAAGATCCTCAATCAAATACTTGACCAGCTGCTCGCCAACAAAAATAATGAAGCGCTTAATTCAGGTAAGGGTTAGATCCCGCAAGGATGCTTTGAATCCTTGAGGTTCGGTATCTTTTCAATTTTCCATTTTTCCATCCTTCCATTATTCCATGGATATAGTGAACAAAAAGGCCATCCCGGCGGGTGAGCCCTCCAGATCAGGACGATAGGCTCTATGGTCATTTATCTTAAGCTTCTGCTCACCGCTATTTTCTGGGGGGGAACCTTTGTTGCCGGACGGAGTCTGGTCCAGCATGTAGGGCCCTATTCGGCGGCATTCTTCAGATTTGCATTGGCATCCTTATTTCTGGTTTTTATTACCTGGAAAGTGGAAGGCAGACTGGCCTTATTGAAAAAGGGACAACTTTTGCCCGTCTTTCTGCTCGGCCTGACCGGTGTTTTCTTTTACAATGTATTCTTTTTCAAAGGGTTGAAAATCATCGAGGCCGGCCGGGCGGCGATCATCATCGCCAATAACCCAATATTGATAGCTCTTTTATCAGCTGCTATTTTTAAAGAAAAGCTCAACGGTGTCAAAGCCACGGGTATTTTCGTTTCTGTAGTCGGCGCCATTTTGGCTATATCAAAGGGTGACCTTCGCGTTATTTTACACGGCAATCTGGGCTGGGGTGAATTTTATATTTTTTTGTGCGTGGTTAGCTGGGTGACGTTTTCTTTGCTGGGCAAAGCAGTGATGTCCGGTCTTTCGCCGCTGGCCTCGGTCGCCTACAGTTCATTAACCGGCACTCTTTTACTTCTCATCCCGGCCTACAGCGAGGGTCTCACCGATTGCATCCATTATTCGTTGACTGACTGGTGGAACATTTTTTACCTGGGTTTTTTCGGCACGGTGCTGGGATTTGTGTGGTTCTATGAGGGCATCAAAAAGATCGGGCCCACCAAGGCCGGCCTGTTTATTAATTTTGTCCCGATCAGTGCTATTTTGATGGCTTTTCTCTTTTTGGACGAACCGCTGACATTTTCTTTGCTGGTCGGCGCGTTACTGGTAACCACCGGGGTGTATCTGACGAATCGGCCCTGAGCCTTCTGTTCGTCTTGCGACCTGTATCCAGCTCAGTCTGCTAAATGTATGATCGAATAAATTCTTCGATCTTCTCCTTTCCCTCGAAGAAACCGAAGTGCCCCTCACACAGGATGTCGGCTTCAAGCGTCATCATAAATTTCAGGCTGTTGATATAATCCCGGCGATCGGACAAAAAGGATGAATCCAGCGGACCGTGCAAATTCTGCCCGAATAG
>JASFGN010000066.1:0-9068 GCA_050123735.1 Desulfobacterales bacterium
CCATGCGGGTTCGATTCCCGCCCCCGGCACCACCCATACAAAAAAGGGTTGGCGACAAGTCGCCAGCCCTTTTGTTGTTTAATCATTTGGTGACGGGCCTCTGGTCCCTGGCAACTGATTCCCTGCTTCCTGCCAGAAGCAAGAAGCGAGAAATCAGGAGCAATATGAGCTGCGGCCTGACACCTGCTTGCCCGCCATAGCCTTTCAGGCGAAGGCGGGACACCTATTTTTAGGGTTAATGGTCACAGACATTTGCGCCGGTTATCAGTGAATCATCCAGGTAACTTTGCACCAGTTTTTCCGGCTCCAGTTGGGGTGCACCGGTGATCACTTTAATACCTTTATCTGCCAGAAGACTGACAGCCCGCTGACCCATGCCGCCGGCGATAATGACATCGGCGCCCAGCTGGTGTAGCCAATTCGGCAGCACTCCGGGTTCATGCGGTGGGGGGACGAGAGTTTCCTGTTTTTTGATCTTGTTGTTTTCCACTTCTACGATTGCGAATTCCTGGCAATGCCCGAAATGGGCGGTTAATTTTCCGTTGGCCAACGGTATGGCAAATTTCATGGCTAGATCCTCCTTAACGAGTGAATATAAAAGTTTTTCAAAAATAAAATAATCTAAAACAACCTATTGCGCTAACCGAGATGACAGCTTCCGCCAGACCTGCATGATTGCCGAGCCAGCCTTTGAGTTTGAGTTTGACTCCAAAATGGTCTGTCCCCGCACCATCGCTTCGGTGAAGGCCGGATCAAAGGGAATGCGTCCAAGACAGGTTAATCCCTTTTCCCTGGCAAAGGCTTCGATATCGGCGGTCAGGTCCGGGTTCAGATCGTATTTGTTGACGCACACCATGGCCGGGACGTTGAAATGGCTCGCCAGCGCAACGACCCGCTGCATATCGTGAATACCGGACAGAGAGGGCTCGGTGACAATCAGCACGGCGCTGGCGCCGCCAATCGATGCAATCACCGGGCAGCCAACGCCGGGCGGGCCGTCTGTGAGAATAAGATCAAGATTTTGTTCATCGGCGAGTCTTTTAGATTCCTGCCGGACAAGGGTGACCAGCTTGCCTGAATTTTCCTCGGCAATTCCGAGGCGGGCATGAACCAGGGGGCCGAAACGGGTGTCGGAGATAAACCATTCGCCACAGGTATTTTCCGGAAAATCGATGGCCTTTTCCGGGCAGAAATAAACACAAACCCCGCAGCCCTCGCAGTCCAAGGGGTTGACGTTGAAATCATCGCCGATGGCCTCAAACCGGCACAGGTCCAGACAGACACCGCATTGCGTACATTTGTTTCGATCGATATCTGCTGTGTGGCCGGATTTGAAATCAGCCCGCTTAAAGATATGCGGGTTCAGGATCAAATGCAGATCGGCGGCATCCACGTCTGCATCGCAAAGTACTTTGCGCTCAGCCAATGATGCAAAGGCTGCGACTATACTGGTTTTGCCGGTACCGCCCTTGCCGCTGATGACGATGAGTTCTTTCATGATTGGTGTTTGGTGTTTAGTGTTTGGTTTCGGGATAGATGCCGGATGCTGTCATAGAGCGCTAAAAATCGATCTTTCCATTGCGGCATCACATCAACCAGCATTTCGCCCCTTGAATAGGCTTCCGCAATCTGCCGATCAAACGGGATTTCCAACAGAATCGGAAATTTTTCCCTATGGGCATATTCCCTGACCCGGTCGTCTCCCAGGTCGGATCGATTGATGACCAGCCCCATTGGGATGTCAAGGATTTGCACGGCACCCACCGCCAGTTTTAAATCGTACAGGCCAAACGGTGTCGGCTCGGTGACCAGCAGCACAAAGTCGCTTTTTTTCATGGCGGCAATCACCGGGCATGATGTCCCCGGCGGTGCATCGATAATGGTCAGTTTGTTGGAATCCTGATAGGCGCGCACCTTTCTTATCAACGGCGGCGACATGGCTTCACCCACTCGCAGGCGGCCGTGAATGAACTCGATGCCGTTGCTAAACCCCCTTTCAATAATGCCAAGTTCACGTCGGCCTCGCCGTATGGCGTCTTCCGGGCAGACTTCCCAACAACCGCCACAGCTGTGGCAAAGCTCATCAAAAATCAGTATATTTTGAGCGACCACGGCAATGGCCTTGAACTGGCAGATTTGTGCGCATTTGCCGCAATAGGTGCAGCGATCCTCATCGACTTCCGGCACCGGCAGAAAAACCGTCTGGGAGCCTTCAAATGACGGTTTCATAAACAGATGGGCATTGGGCTCTTCCACATCACAGTCCAGCAATTGGACATCGATGCCCACCGATTGCGCCAAATTGGTCGCCACGGTTGTTTTACCGGTTCCGCCTTTCCCACTGGCAATGCTGATAATCATACCAAGCCGCTTTCATACCAATCGGTTTTCTTATCTGCGCCGCATCCCGTCGCCGCGCCCCATGCCGCGGCCGCCGCCCATACCCATGCCGCGGCCAGCGCCCTGGCCCGTGCTGCGGCGGCCGCCCATGCCGAAATGACGGCCGACAGTGGGTTGGCTCGCGGGCTTGAGGGCACCGCTTTTATATTCATTGACCACTTGTTCGACGGTGCCTCGCTGTTCGGCAAAGATGTCGATGCCGGCAGCTGCAAGGGTTTGAATGGCATTGGGCCCGACATGACCGGTGATCACCGCACTCACGTCGTGATTTGCCAAAAATTGTGCGGCCTGGATGCCGGCCCCGTGGCTCTGAGCGGCGCCCTGATTGTCAAAGGCCTCATAGCGCATATCCGCCGGATCAACGATCAGAAAATAGGCACAACGGCCGAAGCGCGGATCGATTGCAGAATCCAGTGTGTTACCTGACGAACTGATCGCAATTTTCATCATATACCTCCCTGTCTGCGGGTGACAAAAAGCACTTTTATTATGAGCATATGCTCAAAATAAAAATAACCCATGCCCCTTCAGTTGTCAAGCTATTTTAGGTTTTTCTGATTTTCGTTGTAATTTTTGCGGGCCGCGACGTAGTCGGGATTGATGCGCAGGGCTTCGCCAAAGTGATAGTGGGCAGCCTCAAATTTACCCTGCCGTTGCAGCGCATATCCGAGATTGTTGTGCGCCTCAGCATACTCGGGATCGTGGCGCAATGCCTCTTGATAATGATGGATAGCCTCTGCAAGATGGTTTTGCCGTCCCAGTGCAATTCCTAGATTGTTATGGGCGGGGGCATATTCAGGGCTGAGTTGTATCGCTTTTTGAAGGTAATCAATGGCCTCAGCGAGGCGGCCCTGCATGATCAGGGCAACTCCCAGATCGTTGTATACTTCCTTATGTCTCGGATCGAGGCGCAGGGATTCTTTAAAATGAAACAGGCCCTCATCAAACTGGCCGTTTTTGGCCAAGGTATAACCCAGGTTGTAATGAGCCAGAGCGTAATCCGGCTTGATTTGCAAAGCGATCCGATACATCGCAAGCGCTTCGTCCTTTCGTTCTGCGGTGCCCAGCGCAACGCCCAAGTTGTTGTACGGGCGTGCTTTGCGTGCTGATTTAGACACGCTGTCCTGCCAGATGGCTACAGCGCTCGCCCAAACCTTGTTGCGCTCATAGGTTCCAATCGACAGTGCAGCGATCACAATGAACAGTAAAGTGAAACACACCCATCTGGGCCTGATGATCTGAAAAGCCAGACTGACGAGCATCAGAATAAATATGATCGACGGCAGGTAGGTACGATGTTCGAAAATAATTTCAAGCGGTATAATCGACGACTCGATAACCAGATTGCCGAGATACCATAATATGCCGAATGAAACGAGCGGTGCCTTTTTGGACAGTAAAATTGCCGCAGCGATGGCGCCGGCAATTGCAATAAGGGCAAGCAAAGTGGTGATCGGGTCCGTCAGAGAATGTGACAGGCTAAAGTCATGATCCAGGTTCAACCGGGAGGGATGCGGCCAGAAAATCAAGCTGATATAGAAAATAACCACCCTTAATTCGGTCAGCAAGCGCTGGCCGACCGTAAAATCGCGCTTGGAAAAACGAGCCATAATTTCATCCGAAGTTGCCATACCCGTGTACAGCAGCGCCAGAAGAATAAAGACAAAAAAAGCCCCCATTAAAACCAGGCTCTTTTTTTTAAACGTGAAGTTGCGGTTTTCTCGCAAAAAGGTCCACTCATAGAGAATTATAAAAAAAGGAAGGGTGGCAGTGATCTCCTTGGATCCAAAAGCAAGCAAGCTACTGACTGCGCATCCGGCCAGCAGCCATCCCCTTGAGCGGGTGTTCTGTGTCAGACGGCCTCTGGCATAAAGCAAGATCGCCAGAGTGTAAAATAATGCGGCCAGACTGTTCATGCGTTGGACAATATAACTTACGGACTGGGTCAACAGTGGATGCAGCCCCCAGATAAAGGCCGCAAAAATGGGGATCCATGCCAGCGCAAAAGGATCGTAGCGCCGGCGCATAGCGGGGGTGTTCAGGGTCGTTTTGGCAAGAGAATAGAGTAAGATGCTATTGATAATGTGGATCAGAATGTTGACAAAATGATAGCCGACGACATTATAACCGTTCAAAAAATAATTGAGGGCGAAACTGATGTTGGACACCGGCCGTCGATTTGAAGGGCTCTCAAAGCCGGCGGCCAAAAGTCCCTTCAGAGACAGCTGCCCCAACTTAATTTTAGGATTACTTTGAATGTTGGGCCGATCGTCAAATATAAACGGTCCGGTCAGAGTGTTGCTGTACACCATGAAAATCAAGACCGCTAATAGCAGCAATAGCCAGGTCTCGTATTTAGCCGGGAAATTTGAAAAATCCGGGTGGGTTTTCATCGGTAAAAGGCCGCTTCTATTTCAAAACGATTCTGGGATTAAAGCCGTCCTGCTTCAGTCGGGTGCTCAGATTGGCAGCGGCCTGTTTGTTTTCAAAGGCGCCAACGAGAACCCTGATTCGATCTGGATCGGTTTTTTCCGGCAGGCTGTAACTGAAAAAGCCTTTGGCCTGCAGGCGGGTTTTAAGCTCGCTGGCGGTGCTTTGCGGGACCGCTTCGCCGACCTGAACCGTGTATGGCTTGCGGGTGACATTGACGTAGTGAAATTTTCGGCGCTTCAGCTCTTTTGCAGCGGTCTTGGCCTCTGCCAGGGTCTCATAATTGCCGATGTAAACCCGGTACCATTTCCCCTTTTCGGTAAGATCCACCGGGCTGGTAAAGGCCGGATCGCCGCTGGAGTTTAATTTGCGGGCCACCTGCATGGATAGTTGCGGGTCCCGGTAAGAGCTGACCTGAATGGTATAGGGCAAGGATTTGACAGCCGGATCCGGTGATTTTTTAACCGGCGGTGGTGCAGTCGTTTTTGGTGTTTTTGCGACGGTTACCGCCTTTGATGCCTCAACCGGCTGCGCTGTTTTGGCTGGCGTGGCTGCTTTTTTTCCGTCCGGCGATGCAGCCGCCGGTTGGTCTGTTTTTAAGGCGGCGGTTTTCTTTTGAGATGTAACGGATGGTGCCGGCTTCGTTTTCTGCGGCGGTGTCGGCCCCTCCTGTTTTGCGGTAGGCGGCTTTGGCAGGTCTGCAGCTCCTGCAATCTTTGCCTGCGCTCCTGATGCTGCAGGCACTTTTTGGGTGTGTGCCTTGGGCGAAGCCTCCTGGGTTGTCCGGACAACAGCTGTTCCGGGTCTGGCGGAATAATCGATCAGCAGGGCCTGGCGGGACCGATAGCTTCTTAAGTGCTTCATGTATTTGGGCACTTCGGCTGTCTTATTTTCCTGCATCAGTTTTTGAATGGCTTCTGTATGAAGGTCAACAGCGGCTTCAAAGTTGCCGGTGGCGGCATGGGCGGCCGCCAGGGTATCCATGGAGCTGATGTCCGGTTTGAGTTCAACCGACTTTGTTGCCAGGCGGACAGCCTGCTCGCCGTCACGAATGCGCTGATCGGAGCAGGTGGCCAATATCCAGGCCTTGTTATTATAAGCGTCAACAAAATAGGGATTGATTTCAAGTGCACGGGTATAGTCGTTTAGCGCTGCTTTCAAATTGCCGGTCCGGGTACGGGCAAACCCGCGATTATTGAATGCTTCCGCATAGCGCGGCCGGATTTCGATGGCTTTGCTGTAATCGGCAATGGCCCGCTCGAAATCCCCTTTCAACGCCCAGGCGACGCCCCGGTAATTATAGGACTGATAGTCGAGCGCTATGATGTCAATGGCCGTCGAAAAGGCTTTAATGGCTTCATCATATTGCTGCTGGCTGAGAAACCTGCGGCCCTTGCCGTGCCAGTCGTCTTCCTGCTTTCCTGCGGCCGGATGTATCAGCAATAGCGCAATTCCGATAAGGGCCAAAACCGTTTTGATCGATTGCATAATTCGTCTCCAAAAGTCGGCTTGCATGGCGTGTTTTTGTAGTAGTTTTAAAAAAAATGGTCCGATTGCGGAACGTTGCTGCATTTTGCAACCGGTGCGTTTTGAGGAGAAAGGCATTGATATATTTGTCAAAATATACTGCTAGAATATCGAAAATTTCGTGAAAATGCAATTCATATTCAAGAACGCTGATGCAGGATAGCGCTAAAACGGCTCCGATAGGGTATTTGTGATTTTTTACGGCTGTAAGTCATGCATTTTCGGGCACATATAAGAACCTGTACGTATTTCATTTGACAGGCGATAGCATATCAATGTAAAATTGAAGGGTTACATGGTTTAGAAAACAGAGGACAGAGGTCGGATGTCAGAAGACAGACGACATAGGGCGGATGATGATTTGAGTTTTCTGAATATCGAACGATGCAATTTCGCCAGCAGCCAGCAGCCGGTAGCCGGAGGCCAGAAGCCAGAATTATGAACCCTTCAACCGTATAAGCTTAAAAAGAGTATGGCTTCGTGAAAAGCAATACCAAAAAGCAGACTGCCTTTATGGACTCATTCGTGGTCGCTGGAATCGCGCTGGCGGCTTTGTACTGGGTGTGCGAGTCCTTTATGTATTTTTTCCTGGAACCCGAGGCCAACTTTATTCAGCATCTTTTAGGGCCGAACAGATTTGAAGTCTTTACCCGTCTGCTGGTGTTGTGTCTTTTTGCCGTGTTCACATCCCACTTTCAGCATACCTACAACAAGCGCCGCCTGGCCGATAAAGCCCTGCTGGAAAGCGAAACCAAATATCGAGCCATTGTTGAAGGCCTGGAAGAGGGCTATTTTGAAATTGACCTGAACGGCAACCTGTCCTTTTTTAATGATCCCCTGTGTAAAATTCTAGGCTATGCGCGCCGCGACCTGGAAGGCAAAAATATCAATACCTTCACTGCACCAAACACCATCCGTAAAATGAATGAAATCTATACCCAGGTCAAAAAAACGGGCGAACCCATCCGGGTCACCGACTACGATGCCCTGGGCAAGGATGGCCGGGAAATTGCCCTGGAGCTGACGGCATCTTTATTGCGTGACACCAGCGACACCCCCGTGGGATTTCGTGGCGTTTTGCGGGATGTCTCCGATCGGAAAGAGGCCGAAGCTGAAAAAAAGAAGCTTGAAATTCAGGTTCAGCAGGCCCAGAAGATGGAATCCATCGGCACGCTGGCCGGAGGTATTGCCCATGACTTCAACAATATCTTAATGGGAATTCAGGGCAATGCATCTTTGATGGCCATAAAAACCGATGCGAGTCATCCCAGCTATGAAAAGATTAAAAATATCGAAACCTATGTCGAAAACGGGACGGAATTAACCCGACAGCTGCTGGGTTTTGCCCGCAGGGGCAAGTACCATGCCATTACAACAGATATCAACGATGTGATCGAGAAATCAGCCAGGATGTTTGGCCGCACGAAAAAAGAAATTCGCATTCATCTGGATCTGGTGCCTGATATATGGACGGTTGAAGTCGATCGGGGTCAGATCGAGCAGGCCCTTTTGAACCTTTATGTCAATGCCTGGCAGGCCATGCCGGATGGCGGCAACCTGAGCTTAAAAACCGAAAATGTTGTGCTGGGCGTCGATTTTATCAATAGCCAGCCTTACAAGGTCGAAGCTGGCGATTACATCAAAATAACTGTAACCGATTCGGGTATCGGCATCGACAAACAGACGCAGGCCCGCATATTCGAACCCTTTTTTACCACCAAGGAAATGGGACGGGGGACCGGGCTGGGGCTGGCTTCGGTTTACGGCATCATTAAAAATCATGGTGGCTATATCAACGTCTACAGTGAAAGCAGACAGGGAACCACATTTACCATTTATTTGCCGGCTTCAGCCAAAGTCATCCAGCCGGAAGTCAGGACGGTAACGCCGATCGTTGTCACCGGTAACGGAATCATCTTATTGATAGATGATGAGAAAATGATTATCGACGTGGGACGGGAGCTATTGCAGGAGTTGGGTTATGATGTGCTGACCGCCAGCAGCGGGCGGGAAGCCATCGAGGTCTACCGCCAAAAGCATGCCCAGGTGGATCTGGTTATTATGGACCTGATTATGCCCGGCCTGAGCGGAGGCGAGACCTATGATCGTCTCAAAGAAATCAATACCGATGTTAAAGTGCTTCTATCCAGCGGATACAGCATCAACGGCCAGGCCGCCAAGATCATGGAGCGCGGCTGTGATGGGTTTATTCAAAAACCTTTCAACATCAACCAGCTGTCCGAAAAAATCCAGAGTATCATCGCCAAAAAGTGAGCCCTACGGGCTCACTTTTCAGCCCATGGCTGCTGGCTGCTGGCTAATGGCGGCTGGTCACGGTTAGCTTTTGAAGCATTGGCACCGAAGCGTCACATTGCAGCCACAGATAAAGGCCATTTGAAAAATAGAGTATAAATGGAAAAAACCGAGGATGAGGACGAGAACGAGGACGATTCGGCACAGAGAAGCTTCGTCCTCGTCGTCCTCGTGCTCGTCCCCGAAAACCCAACCTATCAAAACACCTGCATTCCACAATACATATACATTTTTTTCCCTGTAATCTCTGTGCGCTTTGTGTGAGGAACATCTCACGCCCGTTCGCTTTGCTCACTAGAGCTCGCAGAGGCCTCAGAGTTTTTCTAATTAGAAGATTTGTCCTCTCTGTGAGCTTTGCGGGCTCTGTGTGAGGTAGATCTTTAACGCGCAGCGCTTAA
>JASFGN010000067.1:0-9058 GCA_050123735.1 Desulfobacterales bacterium
AAATATGATTTCAACATTGCAACGGTCATTCAAATCGGGGCAAGAACATACCTCCAAAACCGCTGCCGATCTCAAGATGAAGGATTATGAAATCATCGCTCGATTGTATTATTTAATCGGCAACCTTTCTGAAGAACAGCAAAGAGATCTTTTCAGGCAATTTCTCAATGGGAGTATGGCCAGCTTTTTGTTGAAAGCGGCTATCGATATGCCATCCGAACAGCAGTTTTTATTTATGAAACATCTGGAAAAAATGCAGCCGCAAGCCGAACAACCGGACCGCAGAGCAGACAGCAGAAAGGATTGCCTGATAAACGTCAATTTTAAGATTCAGGGCCAGAAATTCCGCAGCTATATCTTAGACATCAGCAAATCCGGCGCTTTTATCGAAACCAGCGCGGCCTTTAGCCCCGGGCTAAAAATGATTCTCAGGTTCGCATCTCCAGAAGACCGCCAGCCCTTGGACTTGATCGCTGAAATCGTTTGGACCGATACCCGGGGGGTCGGCGTGAAATTTCTCCATCTGACCGAAGACCAATTCCAAAAATTAAAATCCTTTACCGAAAAAACCAACGAGGTTTTAGAAATCGCCAGCTAGTCGGCTGATCGTTGATTGGTCAATTAGTTGATTCGTCAAATCGTTTTTGAATTTGTCATCTGACCGATTGACGAATCGGGTATTTGACTAATTAACCAGGCTCCGAATTACAGCCGCGCTGAAGCCCCGAGAATACAAGTAGCGATATATTCTGTCGTTTCTTTTTACGGGGTCTGCTTCGCCTGCGAAAGTCTTCTTTTTCTTTTCTAACAACCGGCCGGCGAGCACACATTCATCTTCCCCGGGATAATTTTTTACCAAAATTTTTTCAATCTCAGCACCCACCAGGCGTTTCTTTTTTAAGGCCAGCCGGACGTAGCGCCTGCCGAAACACTTGCGCTTGAGCTGCAGAATATATACCCGTGCGGTCCTGAGATCATCGATGTAACCGAAATCTTCGCACTGTGAGATGACCGCGTCGATAATTTTGGCCGTAAACCCCCGTTGCTGAAGCTTGCGGCTTAACTCGAAGGCTGAATGGTCACGATGGGTGAGAATCCGCACCGCCGTATGCATGGCCTGTTGATATGACTTTTCTGCCGAAAGCGAAACCTTCTGTCCTCTGTTCTCTGTTTTCTGTCTTCTGCCTTCTATCATCCCTCTTCTGTCACCTGCCATCTGACTTCTGACCTCTGTCTTTATTGCGGCAGCCAGGGGCCTTTGACCTGATAACCGCGTTCGTATTTTTTCGTGCTTTCCATTTTTGGTGTTTTCGTGGTTTTAAATTCTACTCGCAAAAATGGCGCCACGACAAAAAAGATTTAAAAACAGATGGTTTCTTTAGCGATAGTTCACACATTTCATAGCAGCGCACGGGCAACGAATTCTTGCATCAACGCCTGGTGTCTGTCATGCATCTGGGTCGTAATTTCGACGCGTTCTGCCTTTGGGTTAGGTTGAGGTGCGCATTTTGTAGATCTGCTCGACAGCGTCTGCGGGTAGCGTCGTTATTTTTCTGCCGGTAACTAAGGCATAATAATAAATCTGAGCCACTTTTTCCAGAAGCTCGGCATTTTTCCAGGCCTGGTCAAGACTTTTTCCCAGGCTTAAGGCACCATGGTTTTGCAAAATGTAACAATAACAATTGTTGCCCAATTTGCTGATAACATTTTGAGCCAGTTCAGCGCTGCCGGAAACAGCATAGGGAATCACATCCACCTCAGCACCGATTTCAAAAGTAATCTCATCAAATAAAGCCGGAATGGGTCTATCGATAACCGACAATATACTGGCAAAGACCGGGTGTGTATGAATGACCGCATTGACTTCAGGCCGGTTGTCATAGATACTCTGGTGCATTGTCGCTTCAACAGATGGTGTCAGGTGCCCCTCAATTGATCTCTTCTGCGCATCAACCACACAAATGTCTTTCAATGACATCGCATGGTAAGGGCGGCGCGAAGGTGTTATCGCCATCATATTTTGACGATTCAGTTTGACTGAAATGTTGCCCCCGCTACCCCTGACACACCCGAAATATCCGTGCTCCGATAGCCAGCGGGCACATTTTACAATGGCCTGTTTATCTTTATCAAATTGACCCATTGCCTGCTCCGGTCTGTGCTTTTTGTCATTCAATAGCATACGCAACGATCATTAATAAATGGTTTTTCTTGACCGCAAAGCTCAACCTGCGATAATGCCCGTATAATGTGGTTCTGAGTTCAAGGTTCTGGGTTCAAAGGTTCAACAGGAAACCGATAAGATCAAATATGGGGTTTATAAATTTGATATCGGACACCACACAAGAAAGGAGTACAAATATGGCGGATATGGATGAAATCAAAGAAGCAAAGCAGTACCATACCGATACACCTCAGAAAACAGAAGGGTTCTTCTTAAAAGGGTCCAACGCCCTGGATTGGGGAATGAAAAACAGACTGGCCCGGATTTTCAACC
The DNA here is from genome assembly GCA_050123735.1 of Desulfobacterales bacterium. Classification (GTDB taxonomy): domain Bacteria; phylum Desulfobacterota; class Desulfobacteria; order Desulfobacterales; family JAHEIW01; genus JAHEIW01. The sequence continues at coordinate 2,498 of JASFGN010000067.1, forward strand.
CCGAATCCGGCCGCACGGTTATGCTGGCCATCGATCACGGATACTTTCAGGGGCCAACAACAGGCCTTGAGCGCGTTGACGTCAATATTCTTCCGATTGTGCCCTACGCCGACACCTTGATGCTCACCCGGGGCATCCTCAGAAGTATTGTTCCGCCGGCCACCCAGAAACCAATTGTGCTGCGGGTATCGGGCGGAACCAGCATCTTAAAAGAGCTATCCAACGAAGAGCTTGCCGTGGATATCGAGGAATCCATCCGTCTGAATGTTTGTGCAATGGCTGTTCAGGTATTTATCGGTGGTGAATATGAACGCCAATCCATTATCAACATGACCAAAATGGTGGATATCGGCACCCGCTATGGCATTCCAACGCTTGCGGTAACTGCCGTGGGCAAGGACATGGCTCGCGATGCGCGCTATTTTAGGCTGGCCACCCGCATTTGTGCTGAATTGGGTGCCCATTACATAAAAACCTATTATGTCGAAAAAGATTTTGAAACCGTCTGTGCGTCGTGCCCGGTACCCATTGTGATGGCCGGTGGAAAAAAGATACCGGAACTGGATGCTCTGACCATGGCCTATAACGCCATACAGCAAGGGGCCAGCGGGGTGGACATGGGCCGCAATATTTTTCAATCCGAATCTCCGATTGCAATGCTGCAGGCGGTCGCGGCAGTGGTCCACCGGAACGAGAAGCCGGACAAAGCCCTTGATCTTTACCAAACACTGAAAAATCAGCCATGAAAGTCTCTGTCTGGTACAACAACGAAGATATTCGGATCGAAGAAGTGCCCCGGCCAAAGCCCAAAGACAAAGAGATGCTGATAAAAATTCTCTCATGCGGGATCTGCGGCAGCGATATTGTTGAATGGTATCGGCTGCCCCGGGCACCGCTGGTTCAGGGGCACGAAATCGGCGCCGAGGTGGTTGAGGTCGGGCGCTCGGTGTCGGCCTATAAGCCCGGAGATCGTGTCTTTGTAGCCCCCAAAGTGCCATGCATGCAGTGCGCCTACTGCAAAAACGGCCAGTATCCGGTGTGCTCCAACGTTAATGCGAGGCTGCCCGGTGGTTTTGCAGAATATGTTCTGGTCCCGGAAGCCCTGGTCGAAAGCGGAACCTATCGCTTACCGGACTGTATCTCGTATGATCAAAGTACCTTTATTGAACCGCTGGCCTGTGTGGTCAGAGCGCAGCAACTTGCCGGCGTGCGCAAAAATCAGACGGTCATGGTGATGGGCAGCGGGATGTCCGGGCTACTGCACATCAAGCTGGCCAAAACCAAACACTGTCGCGTGATTGCAACGGATATCAATCCCAAAAAGCTGGAAAAAGCCGTTAACATGGGGGCGGATATCAGCTTGGATGCCGCTGAAGATGTTCCCCGGCAGGTCGTCGCTGGAAATACGCGCAAGGCGGATGTGGTGTTCCTGTGCACTTCCGCTATGACCGCCGTTGACCAGGCCTGGGATTGCGTGGATAAAGGCGGTGTGATCGTATTTTTCGCCGTACCCCACCCCGATGAAAGAGTGACGATGCCGATCAACCATTTTTGGACACGGGAAACCCGAATCATCACTTCCTACTATTGCGGTCCTCCCGATATTGTGACGGCCATAAAACTGATCGAAACCCGGACAATAGAAGTTGACGATTTGATTACCCGGCAGCTTCCATTACAGAATATCGCCGACGGTTTCCGGATGGTTATGGCGGGCCGGGAGACCTTAAAAGTCATTATTAAACCCCATTATTAATTTTGGATTTTGCTCTGCGGATCTGACAACCCGTCAATTTCCGTTTTTGCTGTCTCCGAAAACGGGTATTCGATTGTTACAGTTTGGGGGGCGTTTTTCTGATGATCTGAGTTCCTGCAGGCGGAAACGGCTTGAGACGGGTTCTGAATGATCCGGATTTAGACGGCATCAGATTGACGGCCGCTGAAGCCCGATGTTGCGACACGCATCAGCTAAATCTTTTTTGCCGATAAATTGATGCAGGTGCTGGTTGAACATATGAAGCAATTTCGATGTCTTTCCACCCCGGGTATGGTTACGAATAAAATGATTGAGCCGGGTTCGCTGACTGGACATCAAATCGATGAATTGGACGCCATAAACGTGTCCAAAGGGCCCGACCCCCTCCGGTGTGAGGTCACGGTGGGGCAAAAGCAGCTGGTAAGCCAATTGATCCATGTAAAAACGACAATCATCTGTTAAAATCTCCAGGCGCGATCCCTCGCTCAGCCCATCGGTATTCATATTTATTCCGTTTACACCGATTCCCATCCCGCCCAGGCTGCAGCAAAAAACACGTCTTTGAATGGTCCGTGCACGGCATCCATTATACGAGGCGTAAAATGCTTTTAGGGTGGGCTCGCTTGAGACGGTCGTAGCGACGACAAAGTGGATAGAGCACCATCAGAACGGCCAGGGTCGCCAGGCCGGTTTCAACCAAACCGCCGGCCCGATGTAATTTCAGCGCCCAGGCACCCAATGCCAGCAGATGAACATGCAGGATGTAAAAGAAAAGCGGCGTGCGGCCGAAAACCTGTAAAGGATTGGCCGGAGATGGTTTGCGCTGCCGGTACCAGGCAAACAGAAAAGCCAAAATCAAAAACATGATACCCAGTTCAAGGGCTGCAAAAGATAGACTGGGTGGGTATTTGCTCACATGCAGCCACTGCGGGATGGAGAGGTCGTAGCGATACAACCACATATTACCAAATTGGTTTAAACCGCGAACGATCAAAAACAGCATTAAAGATACCACCCCGGCTACGGTAAAGAAACCAACCGGTCTAAAGCGTTCTTTGCCCAGCATATACGTTCCACAGACCCAACCCAAGATCATATAAGCCAGCCAGGGAAACAGCGGGTATAAAACATATACACCCATTACTTTACGCAGACCGATAATCAATAAAGCGCCGCCGGGACCCGGCTGCCTGGTGCCGCCAAACCCGGCGACCAGCTGTGCGAGTCCTTCTCCAAAGAAAAAAAGCCCACAAGAGATTAAACCTAAAACGATCAAGTTGAGCCGGCGCAACGGAACCATTAAACAAAAACTGGCACCAATGGCAAAGAGAACCTGAAAGACGGCATTTCCGCCAAAACCAAAGCTCATCCAAAAAGGGTCCAGCAGCAATATAAAAATACCGCGTATCAAAATCTCTCTGTCAATGCGGTGCTGCGGATCGCCGCGGTCCAGCCGTCTGCTCACGCTCAATGCCAGCACGAAACCGGCCAGAAACAAAAAGGTGGGCGCACACAGATGGGTCACCCAGCGAACCAAAAACTGAACCACCGGGATGTCAGCGCCGGCCTGATACCACATAAAAGAATCTGCGGTATATCGGTGGGCATTGAAGGCATGCGACGCATGGTCCATTGCCATGAGCACCATGACAATCCCCCGCATGGTATCGATGGCCGGCAGGCGGGGTATTCGGTGCACTGTCGGCGGAAGATTCTGAGTTTCAGCCATTGCATTTTGCCGTAAATATAACCACAATATTGCAGGTAGTTTCGGATTTACCGTCGAATCGTCTTTTGAATTTCCCGGTCCAAGGAAACCATCCTGACACCCGGATAACGTTTCACAACGGCCTGTTGATTGTGCAAAGATTCGACCGAGAGATTATCCGACACAACGTTTCCTTCCCGTACGTCGACTTCGAACTTTACCCGCACGGGGATTTCCGTTTTGCAATTTTGCTTAAGATTAGACGCAGATCGCCGTCTGTAAAGGATCGGTTTACGGCAGTGATTGAATTTTCAGCCGTCATTTGATTTGGCATGATAATGGCATGTAATTTCGTTGCGACCGCAAACAATATCCGGGTCGAGTCTGGCTATTTACCGTGCAGAATGCCGTTTTTTATATTATTTATAATATTTTTAATAAGTTGTAATATTTCTCGAAACGCAATCAATTGTGGAAATTTGCAAAAAAAGACTAAAGTATGTAAAGTTTTTACCGATAATATAATTAAATCGTAATTAATTTGACACTCAGAAGCTAGTGAATTAGAATTATTGTAAATACTGACGGTTGTGCGGTCAGAAGGATTGGCAACCGATTACCGTTTGAGGAGACTGCCATAAAATGGAAATTACCCCTAAAGACTCTGTAAATATTGAAGCTTATGTGAATCAGGTTCAGGAAAAAGATAAAGTAGACGCCGCAGCCGAGCAAAAGGATCAGCAGCATGCCAGGGCAGATACCGTCGCGCTTTCGAGCGCGGCAAAGGATATCCAGGAGGCTCAGAGAAAATTGCAAGCAATACCGGATGTCCGAGAGGAAAAAGTCGCCCAGCTCAAGGAGCAAATCGAAAAGGGGACATACGAGATGGATGCGGAAAAAATAGCGGATAAAATGCTCAAAGAAGCGTTGTTGAATGACTTAACTTAAGCTCCTGCTTGCCGGAGCGGCAGTTTCTAAATAATAAACAAAGGCGATTGCAGGCCGGTCCTGCATCGCCTTTTGTCTTATTTGTACCTGGGTGTTGCAAGCGTCGGCGGTTTTCATATCACTACTTTTCATGCAAGAAGCGGAAGGTTTCCAAAAGAATTGATGGGCGCGTCGATTTGATTGTTTTTAAACTTCAATTACAAGACCATGAAAATAATATAAAAAAGCGCATTTCTCAGGGCTCGATGCAATTCAGACAAAATGCGTATAAACCGGCCGGATCGTCCGCCAGCAACAGATGACCGACTTCGCTGTCGACAACCGTATCGTATATTTTTTGCACCTGACGACCGCCGGGCTGCGAGAAGTTGAATATGGCTGCAATTAATCGATTGAGCCTTTTGATCAACTGCTCCCTTGTTGTTAGGGGTTGCGTGATATAGGTAATTTCATAATCTTTTAAATCCGCCTGTTCAGCCGCTGCACGGATGGTATCCTGCAGATTACCGATTTGATCGACCAGCCCCAGATCCTTCGCGGTGGTTCCGGCCCAGACCCGACCCTGGGCAACTTTTTCAACCGCATCCGGTTCCATATTGCGGCCTTGGGCCACTCGCTCGATGAAGCGCTGATACCCCCGCTCGATCATCTGATTCATTGACTGGGCAATCAGCTCATTGAGCGGGCGGCTGGGGTCAAATGCATCTGAAAGCTTGGTGGTTCCGACACCATCACTGGTTATGCCAAGGGATTGGAGACTTTTTTCAAAAGTCGGGAAAGCGCCGAATATTCCGATCGAACCGGTTATCGTCGTCGGTGTGGCCCAGATTTGATCTGCCTGGGCAGCAATCCAGTATCCGCCTGAAGCCGCCACAGATCCCATGGAAACGAAGACCGGCTTGCCGCTGTCGCGAATCAGCTCGATTTCTCGGCTAATAACTTCAGATGCGGTCGCACTACCTCCACCGCTATCAACGCGCAAGACCACCGCTTTTACCCGTTCATCGTTACGCGCACGATTGAGCAGATCGGCGATGGTGTCACCGCCGATTCTGCCGGTCGGCTGCTCGCCATCCAGGATAATACCGCTGGCCACAATGATGCCGACTTTATCTTTTAACGGGTGATCCGGCATCAGAGTGGGTCTAATGTGGTCTAAATATTCGTCGAAAGCAACCTGCTTGAACGTTAAACCGTCTTTATCAGGGCCGACCCTTTCGATCAATTCCTGGCGCAATTGATCACGGGTTATCAGTTCATCCACCAGGCCAAGATTTAATGCAGCGGCAGCGGCGTCACCATCTGCTTTTGCCAGGTAGGCTGGAAAATTATTGATGTAGTCATCCAATTGCTGCGAATCCAGTTCCCGCTGTTGAGAAACAACGCGTTTGTAATCACCCCATAGGACATCAAGCCAGGCCAGGTTGGCCTCTTTGGCATAATCAGACATGCTATCGCGCAAAAAAGGTTCCAGGGCCGATTTATAGGTGCCGACCCGAAACGCATGAAATTGAATTTTGAGCTTTTCAAGGGCTGTTTTGTAATACTTTCGGTACAGGCCGAAGCCCTGCAGCAAAATGGTGCCCATCGGGCTCAGATAAAGCCTGTCGGCATGAACAGCCAGCAGGTATTGCTGTTGATTGAAAGAATCGCCGAAGGCGATAATTTGCTTACCCCCGCTTTTGAAACGATCCAGGGCGGCCCCGATATCCTGAAGTTTGTTGATCCCGGCCCTGCCCATTTTCCTGAGGTCCAGCACCATCATTTTTATGCGGTCATCATCTTTTGCAAAGTCGATCACATCGATGATGTCCGTTAAAAGCGTTTCTTTTTTAGCGGCATCGCCCATTAATACGCTTGACATCACTGTTTCTGCTTTTTGTTCAACGATATCGCCTTCGGGAGCTAAGATGAGCGCAACATCAGCGGGCACATCTTCTTCGCTTTCAAAAAATATGATGGAAATAAAAAAGATAACCAGCAATACAAACAGCAGATTGCCGACAAAGCGGCGTACAACTGTCACGCTGTTCCAAAAGAAGCTTAAAAATCGGCGAAATTTACCCGGGGGTCTTTTCATTCCTCTAGATCCTCACCTGAACTAAATTTCTTTTTAATCTTTGTGGTGTTTATCTTTTAAGTCCCTAGT